>NZ_NPFP01000016.1:0-103905 GCF_002259145.1 Rhodococcus sp. 15-2388-1-1a
GTCCCCGCGGCCCCAGTCCCCGCAAATGCGCGCGCGTTTGCCATCCGCGCGCGATTTCGCGCCCGATCACCTCGCTATTCCGCGCGCACCCAACGAATGCGCGCGCGTTTGCCTCACCCCGATCCCCGATAGACCGGAGAACCGGCCGACGCGGTCGGCTCACTTACTCGGCGAGTCCTCTTCCGTCACCGAATCCGGCTCCTCGTATGTGACGGTGATGTCCTGAAATCCCTTGTTGCGCTGCGCTTCTGCCTGGCCGGTGTAGGAGTTCTTGTCACCCTCGGTGAGTTCGACGTTGTCGGTGAACGGTGTCAACAGCGCCCGGGGATGTAGGTGGTCGACGCGTACGGCGTTGATTTCGATGCACAGCACGATCAGCACAGACGAGACGTAGAGAAAACCGAGCAGGCCGAGGACGATCGCGAAGATACCGTTGCTGGCGCTGGCATTGCCGACGACATAGCGAATGTAGATGCCGCCGAACGATTGCAGCGCCTGCCAGATCACGGCTGCGATCGCGGCACCGGGCAGAACCTCGCGCACGCTCAGGGCGCGAGCGGTCCCGATTCGGAACGCAGCGGTGAAGACCACGGCGTTGACCACGACCGCTCCGACGAGTGCCAGTGCACCGCCGGCAAACCCGAACACGCCCGAGGATGCGACTCCGTTGAGAACGGTCAGGCCGATGATGGCGGTGCCGACGGTACTGAGCAGCAGCAGCCCCCGCAGCCGACCCTTGATCGGATCCGGTTGTTCGTTTCGCGGGACGGACCATGCGGTGTTCATCGCGTACTGCGCGGCCAGTGACACCCCGAGTCCGCCGTACAGCGACCCCACCACGCCGATGACGATGGCCGTTGTTCCGCCGCTGAGTCGATCCGGCTGACCGAGTTGATCACCGATGACGGGGATCTGGCTCATTGCCGAGTCGATGATGCGGGTCTGCAGCTCCGGGTCACCGGCCAGAACGATTCCCAGCACGGTGGTGAAGAGCAGCAACAACGGGAACAACGACAGGAAGGAGTAGTACGCGATGAGAGCCGCGAGATATCCACCTCGGTCGTCGAGAAACTTGTACAGAACCGCGAGCGGGAAACCCGCCGACGGGTGTCTGCGCTGAAAGCTGTCCACCTTGCCGACCATCATCGATCGAATGTATCCGCCGCGCCGCTGCTGGAAACGTTGCCCGCGCACGTATCCGGTGTGACCCAGATCTCAGCGACCCGGCGTGCGATTTCCGGTTCGAGCCTCGACCAACTTCTGACACCGCACGAAACGAGAAGGGAACTCACATGAGCTTCATCGACAAGGCCAAGAACGCTGCAGAAGATGCCATCGGCAAGGCCAAGGAAGTTGTGGGCGACGCCACCAACAACAAGGACCTCGAGGCCGAGGGCAAGAAGGACCAGGGTTCGGCAGGCGTGAAGAAGGTCGGCGAGAACATCAAGGACACCTTCAAGTAGGTCGCATTCGCGAGGGCCGTCGATCTCCGGATCGACGGCCCTCGCTGCATTCTCGGGTGTCGCTGCCGATGCACTTCGGTTCTAGGTACAACCTCCTGATGACAACGTATAAAGTGCACGGAGTCGACATTGTCGGCCGATATGGGCGTCCAGCAGAAGGCGTGTTCGTGGATCTCTCCGGCGAAGGCGGCGGAGGTCTTGTGCGAGAGGACTCTCTGAATGTCGCAACCATCGACCGGTGTACAGCTTCCCGGGTCTTCCCCCGCATCGTCGCTCGCCGAATTCGCGCGCTCCCTGCGCGACACCCGTCGGTCGATGCCGGAGACGGTGAGCGAGATTCTGCGCACAGCGATCCGGCTCATCCCGGGCGCGACCGTGGGATGTGTCACCACGGTGCGCAAAGGCGTGCGCACCGTCGTAGCGTCCACCGACCCCCTTGCCGAGAAGCTGTGTCGGCTTCAGTACGAGCTCGACGAAGGCCCGATTCCCACCGAGGTTCGCCACTTCGACGTCGTCGTATCCCACGACCTCACGGCGGAACCGAGATGGCCGGAGTTCGCGGTTCTGGCCGTGAAAGAGGGCTTCAAGTCCTTGGCGGCGTTTCAGCTCTTCAGCAATGCCGATGACCTCGGTGCGTTGATTTTCTACAGCGACGAGCAGGGAGCCTTCGACACCGACGCGGTCGAGATCGGTGAAGCCCTCGCAGCGCATGCCGCCATCGCGATGCTCAGCGCCCGCGACAACGAACAGTTCCGGACCGGCCTGGCCAGTCGAGACATCATCGGCCAGGCCAAGGGCATGATCATGGAGCGCTACGACCTGGACGCGGTGCAGGCGTTCGATCTTCTGGCCAAGCTGTCACAGCAACAGAATCTCCCTCTGCACCGTGTGGCTCGTGACCTGGTGGAGACCGATCACCCGACGAACTCGACCTTCTGACGACCCGACGGGTTTCGATTCTCTGCTCACGAGGAATGGCTGTCAGTGGTATCGGCAGACAACACGCGATACCCGCGGGCGGTTATGTCGTTGAGACAACAGCGATCGACCGCTCGTCGCTACCGCTCCGGTTGGCACCTCGGACACCACCATGTTCGACGCCGATCGGGGTCACCGGGAACCTCCGCGACCACCCGAATCGACGTTCCACACCGCAGACACGGCTTTCCTGCTCGACCGGCGACCCAGTGCGCACGGCCCTTTCGAGTGTCTCCGGTGGTCACCTGCATCGCACCGGGAACTGTCGCCGAATGACGCATCGCTCGCTCGAGTAACGCGACCGATCTCTGCGCGTCGACATCACTCGACGGCGTCCAGGGCCACATTCCTCGGAGAAAGCAGAGCTCGTTCGCCCACAGATTTCCCGGCCCGGCGATCACCCGCTGGTCCAGCAACGTCGCGATGATCGGCCGCCGTCCCTGGGCGGCAATGTTGGCACTTGCGCGCTCGGCGTCGAACGTCGGATGCAGCGGGTCCGGTCCGAGATGCGCGATCAGCGCGTTCATGTCCCGCGTGTGTCCGTAGTCGACGACCGGCAGCAGAATTCCGTACGCGGTGGGCCCGTCGACCGCAGCAAGCCGGACGCGCACGTCGGGTCGAATGCGCTGCGGAATCGAGCGACCGGCCCGCACGACCGTCCACGATCCACTCATCCGCAGATGCGTGTGCAGCGTGGTGTCGTCGTCGAAATCGGTGAGCAGATGTTTGCCGTGCGTCCGATGCGCGACGACGGTTCGGCCGGCCAGATTCTCCACTGCGTGCGCGGGCACCTGAAGCCTTCCGGCCCGCAACGATGCGCCGTCCAATGCTCGACGCAATCTCGCGGCCAATACGAACACGGTGTCACCTTCGGGCATGCGTGCTGTGTATCCCGGCTACGGAAAACGCAATCCGACGCCGCTCCTCACGGTGCAACCGACGACCGAAGGATGCCCGACGGCGTCGGCCGCAACACCGAAGCGAGTTCCGCCAAGGGCACCGGCGCCTCGACGAGGGTCTCCCATGGATACTTCGCACCGGTGTCGTGCAGGAAGGCGACGGCCTGGTGGAGGTGACGGGGCTCGTAGTTGTGGATTCCGGTGATGGTCAGCCAGTTCCGCACCACTGCTTCGGGGTCGACGGCGATCGGTGCACCCGGCGCGACGGATCCGGCGAGCACGAGCCGCCCACCGATGTCGAGTCGCCCCAGGGCCGCCTGCACGGCCGAGGACGATCCGGAGAAGTCGATGGCCACATCCGTACGTCCACCGTCGTCCTCCGCGGCCCCGAATACACGAGCTTGTCTCTGCCGCTCCGGGTCTCGATCGAGAACCGACACCGCTGCTCCTCGCTCGCTCGCCGCCGCGGCGGCGGTGACCCCCAGCATTCCTGCTCCGACGATCAGTACCCGTCGGCCGTCGACGACACCGGCGGCGTCGAGAGCGGCCATCACCGTCGCTGTCGCACACGCTGCGGGCGCGGCCACGGCGTCGGGCATGGTGTCGGGAATACGGGCCACTGCGGTTCCGCGCGGGAGCACGATGTGTCGAGCGTAGGAGCCACTGAGAACCCATGCGCTCTCGGCAGACTCGTGACCCACCTTGCGCACGGACGAACACTTGGCCGTGAAGCCGGACGCGCACCGGAGACACCGGCCACACGGCACGGTCACCGACCAGACGATCCGATCCCCCACCTCCGCAGCCGACGTCGCGTCACCGACGGCAACCACACGACCGACGGCCTCGTGCCCGAGTACAGACGGGCACGCACCGTGTCGTCGCCCGGACACGGTGTGCAGGTCGCTGCCGCACACCGTGGCGAGGTCGACTCGCACCAGCAGGCCTCCCGGCTCGAGAGCGGGAATTCCTATGTCCCACATCTCGATCCCGCTCCCCGTCCAGACAGCGGCCTGTGTCAGACCAACAGTGATCTGATCCATCCGGAGATCCTTTCCACGATGTACACGACGACGAAGATGACGAGAACGATTGCACCGGCGACGTCGAAGTTCAGGGTACGAATCGACTCGAAGAGCAGGAAGCCGATACCGCCTGCACCGACTATCCCCAGGATCGTGGAGGTCCGAATGTTCACGTCGAGCAGATACAGGCTCGAACCGACCATCGACGGAATGGCCTGAGGAACAACGGCACTCAGAGTCCGGTTCCACCACCCGCCACCGACCGACGCCACCGCGTCGAGGGGACCGGGGTCGATCTCCTCGATGGCATCGGCGACGAGCTTGCCCAGGAATCCGACGGATCCGATGGCCAGTGCGCAGGTTCCCGCCACCGGACCCAGTCCGAGCGCTGCAACGAACACAACGGCGAGGATGAGTTCGGGGACGGCGCGAACCAGGAGGATCCAGGATCTCGCGACCCAGTACACCGCGGGATGCGGAGTTGCGTTGCGCGCAGCCAGAACTCCGACGGGTATGGACAGTACAATTCCGATTGCGGTGGCCACGACTCCGATGGCGACGGTCTGCACGGCGGCGTCGAACAGGTCCGCTCCCAGTGCGGAGAAATCCGGTGGGACCATTCGCCCGAACACCTCGACGGACGGTCCGATCCACGTCAGCAGCGACCGCGGATCCAGCTCGAGGACGACGAAGGACGCCACGACCGCGACGACGAGCACGGCCGACGCCCCGATTCGCATCAGTCGATCGCGCTGTGGGCCTGCCGCGGACGGCACCAGCAGCATGCGGCGAAGAGCCATCGCCGCCAATTCCATCGCGGCGATGATCACCAGGATCACCAGCACGATTCCGAGAGCACGCGGGTAGATCAGTCCGCGCAGAGCGTCCTGAAGGGCGAAGCCGATACCGCCTGCCCCGACGAAGCCGAGGACCACCGACATGCGCAGGTTGATGTCGATTCGATAGACGAAGGCTCCGATCCAGGCCGGAACAACCTGCGGAACAACGGCGTTGATCATTTCCCGGTAGTAACCGGCGCCAGCGGCACGGAGCGCCTCTCGCGGTCCCACATCGGTCTCTTCGATGGCGTCGGCGAACAATTTGCCGAGCATGCCGATGGAATGCAGTGCGAGCGCGAGGATGCCGGGCAGCACACCGATTCCCAACGCCCTGACGAACAGCACCGCGAACAGCAGATCCGGCATCGCCCGGCAGAAGGTGATGACGGCGCGAGCGATGCTGTACAGGATCGGGTGCGGCGAGGTGTTCCGCGCCGCGAGAAACGCCAGCGGTACCGAGACGATCGCTGCGAGCACAGTGCCCAGTACCGCCATGAGCAGTGTGTCGAGTGCGAGGGAGACGATCCTGCCGGTGTCGTCGACGCGGGGCGGCAGCATCCGCTCGAGTAGGTTGCCGACATCCTCCAGACCGTCGATCAAGGTCGTAGGCGCAAAGTCGATGTAGCCCGCCGAGAGCACGGTGAGAACGAGGGCGGCGACACCCAGCGCCGGGAACAGCCATCGACGTCGCCGCGGATGATCCTGTACTGCAACGTTCGTGGGCTTCGGTTCCACGGTGACGGTCATGTCGGTGCCACCGTGGTCATGTTCCCGGGGTCGGGCGCGATCCTCTGATAGATCGGCATGATGTCATCGCGCCGAAGACCGACGGCGGGGCGATCGAGCACCACCCGGCCGTCTCGCAGACCCACGAGGCGATGCGCCCAGCCGAGCGCGAGATCGACCTGATGCAGGGTGCACACCACGGTCAGCTTCTCTTCACTGCACACTCGCTGCAACAGGTCCATGACCACACCTGCGTTCTCGGGGTCGAGTGAGGCGACGGGCTCGTCCGCGAGCACGATCCGCGGACGCTGCATCAGGGTTCGCGCGATTGCCACCCGTTGCTGCTGACCACCGGACAGAGTGTCGGCGCGGCGTTCGGCGAAGTCCGCCAACCCGACTCGGTCGAGGCACGCCCTGGCTTCCTCCCGCATCGCTTTCGGGTAGGTGAGCGCGCCGTAGCGCGGAATCGACAGGCGGCCGATGCCACCCACGAGTACGTTCTCGAGGCAACTCAACCGGCCCACGAGATTGAAGTGTTGAAAGATGAACCCGACGTCTCGGCGCAGTTCGCGTACTCGGCGCCGGTTCGCGAGGTCGACGCGAATGTCGAGTGCAGTGACGCTCCCCGAGGTGACGGGATGCAGACCGTTGATGCATCGCAGCAGCGTCGACTTGCCGGAGCCGGAAAGCCCGAGCAGTACCAGCATTTCACTGCGGTGCACGTCGAGGTTCACGTCCTGCAGCGCGGTGGTCGACCCGAACGTCTTGGTGACGTTGCGGACGCTGACCACCACGTCGCGCGGGTCCATCGGTGCGGATTTCATCAGCCCTGGCACTTCTCGGAACCGGTGACCTCGCATACGTGGCGCACGCCGTCGTAGTCGCTGTCCTGTGCCGGCACGACGCCCCAGGCGTCCTCGTCGGTGATGCGGCATTCCTCGGCGCAGATGCCGTCGGCGATGAAGGCATCCGAGTTCATGCCCTCGCTGAACACGTCCTGGAGTTTCGCGATGGCCTCGCTGCCGAGGTCGTTGTTGGCCGCGAAGAGCGATCCGGCGATCATCTCGGACTTCCACACCGTCTTGAGCTCACCCGGTGCGAGCTCGCCGTTGTCGATCATCGTGCGGTCGACCATGGTGTCGAATGCGAACCCGGCGTCGCAGTCACCGGCCTTGACTCCAAGTGCCGATGCGTCGTGCCCGCCCGCGTAGATCGGGGTCATGGCGGCGGAGATGTCTGCCTCCGAACCCGAGGTGATGACATCGTCCTCGATCAGTCCCGCTGTCGGATAGAGGAACCCGGAGGTCGAGCTCGGGTCGACGAAGCAGACCTTCTTGCCTGCGTAGTCGGCGAGACCGTTCACCGAGGCATTGTCCGAACGGGCGATTCCGTAGGACTGGTATCCGGGCGGACTTGCCTCGTCCTGAACGACGGCACCCAGCGGCGTCATGTCGGCTCCGTTGATTCCGGCAACGACGTAGGCGAAGGGACCGAAGAACGCGATGTCGACGTTGCCCGCGATCAAGCCCTCGACCACACCGGCGTAGTCCGAGGCCTGGACGAAGTCGACGGTCGCTCCGGTCTCGTTCTCGAGCCGCTCGATGACCGGGTCGTAGCTGGCTTTCAGATCCGTCGAGTTCTCGGCGGGAATTGCAGCGAGCGTGATGGTTTCGGGGAATCCCTGCTCGGTAGTGGCTCCCTCGGAGGAGCCTGAGCAACCGGCTACGACCAGAGCCGCGGCAGAGAGCACGGCTGCGGCGGTTCCGGCACGACGGCGAGAGGTGGTGATCATGGCATGGTTTCCGTTCGGTGACGTTCGAGTGTGGTGGTTGTTCGGGGCAGAGCTGTTCAGGGCAGAAGGACGGGCGGAAGGTCGGCGACGCTGTCGAGCACGTGCGTGGCACCCGCCTCGCGCAGCTGATTCTCGGAGTGCGCTCCGGTGAGCACACCGATCAGCAGAGATGCGCCGGCGCGGCGGCCGGACAGGATGTCGCTGGAGGTGTCACCGACGACGGCGACGGCGGACATGTCGGTCACCTCGGCGAGCAGGGCGGCCGACAGGACGAGATCGGGGTACGGACGGCCGCGACCGGCGCTCCCGGGTGCGAGGAACGCGTCGGGCAGATCCCGCCAGCCGAGCGCGTCGATGATGCGGTTCTGGGTGGGTGCCGAGAATCCGGTCGTCAGAACGACGGCGACTCCGGATTCGCGAAGCTTCGTGATCGCTTGGGCCGCACCGGGTACGGGTGAGACCCCGTCGTCGATGCGAGCGTCGTACGCCGACTCGAAGGCACGGTTGGCGGCCTGAGCACGGTCCTCTGCTCCGAACAGTGCACGGAACACCTCGATCTTGGATTGCCCCATCGTGTCCAGGACATAGCGGCGGGCCTCGTCACGTTCGGGACCGGCGTCGGCGAGTCCGACGGCAGTGGCAGCGGCATCGAACGATTCGAGGACCAGACCGTCGTCGGTGACCGTGGTTCCGGCCATGTCCAGAACGACGAGTTCGAAGGCCGTGCGGGTGTTCGGGCTGGTGGAGTTCGGCATGAGGAAGACACTGCCGTTTGGTATAGACCAATACGTGGAACTCGGGTGAACAGGCCGTGAACGTCGTACGACGAATAGGTCTAGACCAATTACTGCTATGGTTGGTCCATGGTCGTGGACACCGAACCTCGCGTACTCAAGCACCAGATCGTCCGCAGAAGTCTCGACGCCATGCTCGACGGCATGTCGGCGGGCGATGCGTTTCCTTCCGAGCGCGATCTCGCCGATCGATACGACGTGTCCCGCGAGACATTGCGTCAAGCCATCCGAGAACTGTTGGTAGCCGGTCGAATCGAACGACGGGGCCGTGCGACGGTTGTGGCCGAACCCAAAGTGGTGCTGCCGCTGGCCGTCGGCTCGTACACCGAGGCCGCGCGCGAGAAGGGTATGAGCGCTACCCGAATCCTGGTCGGTTGGGACGTGTTCCGAGCCGACGACGTTCTGGCGGAACTACTCGGCATCGAGACCGGTTCGGAGGTGGTCCAACTCGAACGCGTCTTCACCACCGGTGACGTCCGAGTCGGACTGGAGACGACTCGCATTCCCGCGTATCGGATTCCCGGGTTGCAGGACAGTTTCGATCACCGTTCCTCGCTGTACGCCGAATTGGCGGCACGGGGAATCGCTTTCGGACGCGTAGTCGACACCATCGAAACCGTCCTCCCCGATGCCCGAGAAGCCGCACTGCTCACCGTCGACACCCGGACACCGATGTTTCTGCTCGGCCGCGTCTCCTACGACACGGCCGGGGTTCCCATCGAACACCGACGATCGCTCTATCGCGGAGACCGGATGACCTTCACCGCTGTCATGGACGCCTGACATGACCTCTCGAGAAAGACGCCTGACATGACATCGACGTACGACGTCGTGGTCGTCGGGGCCGGCATCGTCGGTCTCGCACACGCTTATCACGCCCATCGGCGTGGGCTCACCGTGGCGGTGGTCGATCATGCCGATCGTGTCGCAGGTGCCTCGGTGCAGAATTTCGGACACGCCTGCATCACTGCGCAATCCGGCACTGCACTCGAATACGCTCGAGTCGGCCGCAGTCATTGGCTCGACCTTGCAGGCAAGGCCGGCTTCTGGGCTGCGGAAGCGGGGACGCATTGTGTTGCCCGGCACGAGGACGAATACACGGTGCTCGAGCAGTTCGCCGAACTGCGAGGGAAGGAGCAGGTACAACTGCTCGACCGCGCCGAGATATCGAGCCGACTGCCCATCGCGCACGCCGACGTCGTAGGCGGCATGTACATGCCGACCGATGTTCAGGTCGACCCGCGTGCCGCCGCACCTGCCATCGCGCGCTGGCTCGCCGACTCCGGGGTGGACTTCCACTGGCGTACCGCTGCAACGTCGTTCACCCCGGGCGTCGTCCACACCTCGCGCGGCGAGCTGCATGCCGGCACCACGTTCGTCACCGTCAACCACGACATCGATCGCCTGTTTCCCGAGAGCGCCGAACGCGGCGGACTGGTGCGATGCAGGCTGCACATGCTGCGTGCCACGCTGCCGCTGCGTGCGCCGCTGCCCACCCCGCTGTTCACAGGCTGGTCCCTGCTCCGGTACTCGGGTTTCGAGAACCTGCCGGCCGTCGCAGACGTCGCCGCCCGCCTGCAGGCCGAGCATCCCGAGTACGTCGAACTCGACCTGCACCAGATGTACACCCCGCAACCGGACGGCTCGATCCTGCTGGGCGACACACATGTTCGCGAGATCACCGCGTCGCCGTTCCAGAGCGAGCGCGGATTCGAGGTGTTGGTCACCGAAGCGAAGGCCCTGTTCGGGGTCGACCGCGTGGACGTCACGGAGCGGTGGCAGGGAACGTACTGCTCGGCACCGGGCTCGGAGTTCCTGCTGGAAGAACCGGTCGATCGCGTGTACGTCGCCACCGTCACCACCGGAATAGGCATGACGACCAGCATGGGCCTTGCGCTGTCCAACGTGGACAGCGCTCTGACCCCGGTCGCGCGGCGAGAGACCCGCCCTCGGCTCACCGCGCACAACTGAGCACATCTTCGTGTCAAGATGTAGCCATGCCGCCCGTCGTTCGTCCCTACCGAGGCGTCGCCGCCGACGAACGTCGACGTGAGCGACGCGAGAAGCTGCTCGACGCGTGCCTCGACGCCGTAGCGGAGTCCGGTGTCTCCACCGTCACGGTCGACGACATCTGTGCCCGCGCCGGCCTTTCCAAGCGCTACTTCTACGAGAGCTTCGGTGACCGCGACGCCATCCTCGTCTCTGCACTCGACGACGTGATCGATACCGTGGGAACCGCACTGAACGAGCTCGAACAGGAACATGGATCGACGGAAGAACGCGTCGCACACACCGCCGCGGCCTTGGTGCGCGCTCTCACCGCCGATCCACGGTCTTCCCTGCTGTACACCGAGGCGTCGGCCAATCCCGCACTCGAGGACCGGCGCCGACAGATGGTCGACAGGTTCACGCCACTGCTGATGAAAGCAGTGCTCGACGCCGATCCTGCGGACCCCCGCGCCGAGGCAGCCACCGTGCTGATGATCGCCGGGACGACCGAACTTCTCGACCGATGGCTGCGCGGCACTCTGACATTCACCGAAGCCGAGTTCGTCGACACGTTGACCGCGCTCGGCGTCGCCCTGGCAACCTCGTTCTGAGTCGCGGGATCCGCACCTGTCGGCGCAGTCACCCGAGCAGGCTCTGACCCAGATAGCCGCCGTCGACCACTCCCGGCAGTATCGCGAACACCGCGGACCCGATCGGCGTCGTCCACTCGTTCAGTGCATCGAACTCGTCGAGGCGCTGCTGAATCGGTAGGAACTGGGTCAGCACATCGCGCTGATAGCTCGCGAACAGCAGCCCGGAGTTCGACACCGAACCGGGAGCAGGTGGATCGTCGTAGTTGTACGCCCGCCGGAAGATTCGCTCGCCGTCGTGAAGGTGCCGTGCCCTCGCGATGTGCGAGGACGGCGGGATGACCGGAATGCCGAATCGATCGGTCACGTCGAAATCGGCCTCGTCGAACTCTGCGGTTCCGGTCAACGGGGCACCGGTGTCGAGAGTTCTCCCCACCGACAACTCCCGGCCGGGTCGGTCCAGTTCGTCCCAGGTGTCCATCTCGATTCGTATGCGACGCAACACCATCGACGTTCCGTGCTGCATCCAGGGCTGGTCGCTGCCGTCGTCCCAGACCAGGCCGTCGAAGTCGGTACTTCCGGCCTTCGGATTGACGGTACCGTCGACCTGCCCCATCAGATTGCGCATCGTGGTGCCCGATTCCTCGGTACCCCGCGAGCGCCGGAACCCGCGCTGCGTCCAGGCGATCGTCACCAACGAGCGAACGTTCTTGGTGAGTACCCGAAGGGCATGTGCAACGGTGACAGGATCGTCCGAGCACACCTGCAGCAGCAGATCTCCACCGGTGAATTCCGGTTCCAGACGGTCGATTCCGAAGGCAGGAAGCGGTGCCAGCCACGACGGCCGCCGATCCGGCAGACCGATCGCATCGAACACGCCGGGGCCGAGTCCGACGGTCACCGTCAGGCGTGCGGGCCGAAGCGCCAGTTCGGCTTCGGTATCGGCCAGCGCGGGTGCACCGGCAGTGAGCCGTCCGATGTCCTCGGTCCAGACCTTCAGAATCCCGATCAGCTCGTCGCGCCCGACTCGATCGTGCAAGGTCAGCCCGACGAACGTCGAGTGTGCCTGTGGCGGAACCGTATCGATGCCCGCTTGATGCAGGCCACGCCACGGCACCGTGTCACCTCCGGTGGCCGTCTCCTCGGCCCGGTCGCCGATGATTCCGTAACCGGTCGCGGCTCCCACCCCCGCGACTCCGAGCGCGGCGACGCCTCCACCGAGGAGACGTCGCCGGCTCAGCGAGCGTGGTGACCGGTTGTCGTTGTCAGCCACCGGGTGTCGGGGCAGGGGTTGCCGACCCGTCCATGTCCATGTCCATGTCCATGCTGCCCGGCTCGTAGTTCTCCTGGGCACCGGAGAAGTCACGAACCTGCGCGGTGAACGTCGTACTCGACGCATCCTCGAACTCGAGGGTGAACTCCGCGTCGGCTCCTGGAGTGAGCGGAGAGGTCACATCCATGAGCATCAAATGGTCGCCGCCCGCGGCGAGCACATGCGTTCCGCCCGCCGGAATGACGAAGCCGCCCTCCTTCGGACGCATCACCATCGCTCCGTCGGCCCCGGTTGCCATCTCGTGCAGTTCCATTGTGCTCGACGCCGGCGACGACGCACCGACCACGTGCACATCGGAGTCGCCGGTGTTCTGCAATTCGGCGAACGCCGCGGTCATACCGGAGTCGGCGGCTTTGACCCACTGCTCGCGGACGACAACGGAATCGGACTCCTTCGCCGCGGCGGCCGGCTCGTTGCTGGAACATCCGGTGAGGATCAGACCGGTGACCGACAGTGCGGCCAACAAGGTCGAGGTACGTCGGGAGAGTGTCATGCGAGTTCGCTTTCGTGTCGAGAGGCAGCAGCATTGGCGGTTCTGGTCCGTGCTCGACGGATCGAGCCGAGGACCACGTCGACGGCGAGGAACGCCACCAGGCTCAGCCCGAGGAGTGGGACGAACCAGCCGACAGCAACCGCGACGACCGTCAGTGCGACGACGGACATCGGTGAGATTCGGCGAATGCCGCCGCGCAGCGGGGGACGCCCCGCGGTGAGGCCGGTTGCCTTGGTGGGACGGCGTTTCCACCACATCATGTAACCGCGGACGATGACCGATGCCAGAGCGACCGCAAGTGCAAGCAGCGCAAGCTGATTGGCTACACCGAACAGAGTCCCCATGTGCAGTTGGATACCCCAGGCCGAGAGCTTGGCAGCAAGGGGCCAGTCGGAGAAGTACAGGGTGTCGATCACCGTGCCGGTACTGCCGTCGATCGAGATGGAGTTGTTCGACATCACCCAGGGCTGACGGGTCTCGGCGACGACGAACGCTGCGTCGTCCGACGCCGGGATCGACGCCTCCACCGCCCCGTCGATACCGTTGGCCTTCGCGATGCCGAGGACCGAATCGATGCGACCGACGTTGTCGTCGGTCATCGACGCGTCGGCCGACATGTCCATCGAATGACCGCCGTGACCGGAGTGGTCACCCGTCGTCGTCGCCTCGGAGGAACCGATGGTCTTGGTGATGGCGGGGGTGGTCCAGCTCAGCGCCGTGCGGAGGTCGGTGACGTTCTCGCCCGCGTAGGTGGACCACGTGAGTCCGGTGGCGGACAGGAAGATCAGACCCACAGCGATCCAGATTCCCGCCACTCCGTGCCAGTTCAACGACCGATTGCGCCCCTTCGACTTTCGATCGAAAGTGAGCAGTCGTGCCTTGTCGCGGTTGCGTCGATAGCGCTCGAACCATAGGTAGAGGCCGCCGAGCGCGATCACCCACAGCCACGAGGCGGCGAGTTCGCTGTAGAGGCGACCGGGTTCACCCAGGTGCAGATGGCGATGCAGCTCGGAGATCCAGGTACGCACAGGCAATGAGCCGGACGAGCCGTACACCGTCAGCTCGCCCACGGACGTCGCGGTCGCGGGATCGACGAAGACGGCCAGCCGCTTCGATTCACCGAGGGTGGGGTCGGTGAACATCACTCGGGTGGTGTCGCCTGCTTCGGCTGCGGGGCGAACGGCGGCGACGGTGAGATCGGGTCGTTCGGCCTGCGCTGCGCGTATCTGATCCGCCACCGGCACGGCCGGGCCGGTGGCGTCGACGTGCAGGTAGTCCCGATACATGAGCTGTTCGATGGTCGGTGCGACGGCGTACAGCCCGCCGCTGATGGTGGCGATGAGAATGAACGGTGCAACGAGAATGCCCGCATAGAAGTGCAGCCGCAGGATCAGCGGACGCCAGCTGCGAGGGCTTGTCGGACGGGTGGGCGGGGAAGGATCGGCGACGCGTTCCATTTCGGGTGTGGACACGAGGTCTCGTTTCGTGAAGAGATGAGTGGGCGCGCGGATGTGCGCGAGGTGGCATCGCCTACGGGACCGGGCCGCGCGGAGGCAGCGTGAATCACCGAGAGTGCGATGTGCGGTGTCGAATGCGGCAGCAACCCACTACCCGACGCCTGACGAGCAGGGCGGGCGAGACGGTGGGGTGTGCTCAGGCAGTTCGAGCCGGTGGTCCGCGGTTTCCGCAGCCCGAAAGGTCGAGAAGTCGTGGTGATCCCGGGATCCGGTACACCGGGAGTGGTGGGGCGATGCGATTGTCGTCGACGACGAGCGCTGCCAGCATCGGCAGTGTTTCGCGGAGCGAGGTGACCGCGCGCCGGATTCCGTGCTCGGCTCCGCGGATGGCAAGTGCGCCGAACAGGACGGCAACGGCGTGCGCGGCGAGCATCTGCTGGGTGAGCATCGAACCGTGATGGTGACCGTCGACGGCGGTGAGCAGCAGGTGACCGATCGCCTGCGCCGTGGCCAGAACGACAAGCAGCTGCGCCCGGGGTGCTCCCGCTGTCGGTGCGACCGATGTCGCGTATCCGGCCGCCGCGCACACGAGCACCAGCAGCACTATCGCCGCGTCCGAGGGGAACATCCCACCGCCGAAGGTGTGTGCCGTGGCTGTGACCAGTGCGGACAGAGCGCCCACGGAGGCACCGCGCAGAGGCGCGAACCCATCCGTGGTGGCAGACATGAACGGGATACTACTACCAACTACTCGCCGTAGTAGCACGCAGCGGGCCGGCGAGCAGTCAGGACTTACCCACGACGGCCACGATCAACTCCGTCAGCTCCTCGGTTGCCTCGTCACGGGTGAGTGACCCCGAGACAGCGGCATGTGACAACGCATCCGCAGCACCGAAGATCGCCGTGAGCGCGGGCGTCGAGATACCACCGATGCCGAACGGCTCGAGTATCGCTCGGCAACGTTCGGAGTACGCCCGCTCGGCAGCGCGCTTGACCTGTTCGAGTTCCGGTGAACCTTCCAGCGCAGCAAGCACACCCGTCAGCTCCCGCCCCTGAGCCGAAGCACAACCCACGTAGGAGTTCGCAATCGCCCGTGCGCGGCCGTCGAGCGACACCGATGCGGCGTCGAGGGATTCCTCGAGCATGGCCGTTTGCCGGTCGTCGAATTCCGTGAACAACGCTGCGAGCAATTCCGCACGTGAGCCGAAGTGGCTGTACACCACGGGCTTTGCAACACCGGCGTGTTCGGCCAGCCGGCCCAATGTCAGCGCGTCGGCGCCCTCGGCCCGCACGAGAGCCCACGAGACCTCGACCAGTTGGTCGTATCTGTCCGATCGGGACAGTCTCGTCCGAGCCATCACGGGCCTCCTTGCGCTATATACGAATAGTAACCTACTCTTGGTACATAGCCGTTCGCCTCATCGAAGGAACCAGCCATGACCACACTTGTCGTAGTTTCCCATTCCGATCCCGACTCCCTCACCCACCGTGCCGCCGGATCCATTTCGGACGCGATCCGCACCGCGGGCGACACGGTCGAGACGGCCGACCTCGCTGCGGAGAACTTCGATCCCCGATTTTCCACAGCCGACCTGAATCTGTTCCGCGGCAACGGAACCGTGCCTGCTGACGTAGTTGCAGAGCAACAGAGAATCGACCGAGCCGACCACCTGGTTCTGGTCTTCCCGATGTACTGGTGGTCGATGCCCGCCCTGCTGAAAGGGTGGATCGATCGCGTCTTCGTCAGCGGATGGGCGTACGAGTACAGCCCGGGAGTCGAGTTCGTCAAGAAGCTGGATCGCCTCACCGTCCACCTGGTGGTGATCGCAGGCGACGACGCCGAGAGCTTCGAACGCCACGGTGTGTACGACGCATTCCGCACACAGATCGAGCGCGGTATCGTCGAATACTGCGGAGCCACAGTCGGTTCCACCACATTCGTGTACGAGTCGGACACCAGAGACCGGGACGACCTCGCTGCCCAGATCACCGATATCGGTATCGCTGTTGCCGGTCGGACACGACATCGGCCACCGAGCGTCGACACTCGTCACACGCCGGCACTGGCCGACTCGAATCGAGTTGCTGCGATGCAGAACCGGTAAGGAGGCATCGTCCGGTCAGGCCGGCGTCAACCGAAAGATCGGGAACCGTCGCCCCTCGGCTGTCTCGACGTACTTCGCGAAGCCCTCGGACGCGTTCAAGAATTTCTGCCAGTTCGCGTCCCACTCGTCGTCGGGGATTTCCGACACGGTCACCGAGATGGTGCGGACGGCACCGTCTCCGGGAACCTCGACGTCGATTGCCGGGTGTGCGCGCAGGTTGTGCACCCAGGCAGGATCCTTGGGTGAGCCGGCGGCCGACCCGACGATCAGCCAGCTTTCGCCCTCCGGGATCGCCATCAAGGGGTTCAACCGAACCTCGCCGCTCCTGGCACCTATGGAGTGCAGAACGACGAGCGCATCGCCGAACCCCGCCGTGGACACATGTCCGCCGTTGCTGCGGAACTCGTCGATGATCATCTGGTTGAAGTCGGCCATACAACGAGTATGACGCGCAGCACGTCGCACCGGACGTGATCGCATCCTGCGATTTCCATCGATGAGAACCAAAGGTTAGCCTGTGCTCATACGCACCTCGGTGCGCACCGCCGTCGGGCGATCCCCGACGGCTCGTTGCTGTCTGAACCCGAAGGACAATCTCACATGCTCGATGTTCGTCGCCGCGCAGGCACCCTCGCCGCCGCTGCCGCCCTGGTCGGATCGCTCGTCGCGTGCGGAGCATCCGAGGAGGTACCGGACGCGGCCGCGGAAGCCACCGATGGTGGGACGTCCTATCCGCTGACGATCGAGAACTGCGGCGAAACGGTCACCTTCGACTCCGCCCCGCAGCGCGTGGTCTCGCTCGACCAGAACTCCACCGAAATCCTTCTCTCACTCGGTGTGCAGGACCGTATGGTGGGCACCGCGTCCTGGACCGATCCGGTCCGCGAGAACCTCGCCGACGCGAACGCCTCGGTTCTCCGACTGGCCGACAACGCCCCCACCTACGAGGTCGTGGTCGATACCGAACCCGACCTCGTCACCGCATCGTTCGGACGCCACTTCGAGCAAGGTGGCGTCGCTCAGCGGTCACGCTTCACCGAAACCGGTGCCGCCACGTATCTTTCACCCACCGACTGCGACGCCGGCCGCAGTGTCAACGGAGGCAACACCCGAACGACGCCGCTCACGATGGAGTCGCTGTACCAGGAGATCACCGAACTCGCAGCGATCTTCGACGTCAACGAGCGCGGTGCCGAGTTCGTCGACGAACTGAAGACCCGCATGGCCGACGCCACCGCTACCACGGCCGAATCGGATGTCTCCGTGGCATTCTGGTTCGCGGACACCAAGAGTCCGTACATCGCAGGCGGACGGGGATCGGCAGATCTACTCGCCAGATCGGTCGGCATGACGAACGCCTTCGCCGATACGGACGACGACTGGCCTGCTGTCGGCTGGGAGACCATGGTGGATCGGGATCCGACCGTCCTGGTATTGGGCGACCTGGCGCGCAACCGCTTTCCCGGTGACCTGCTCGCCGACAAGATCGCATTCCTGGAGTCCGACCCCGTCACCAGCACGATGGCCGCCGTCCGAGACAAGCACTACATCTCCTTGCACGGTGCAGAGATGAACCCGTCGATTCGGGCCGTCGACGGCGTCGAAAAGGTGTCGGCCGGACTGCGCGACCTGGGACTGTCGTCCTGACCGCGACCATCACCCGCCCGCGCATCGCCCAGCGATCGCAGACCTCCCGCCACCTGTGGCGTTGGGTGGCTGCCCTGCTGGGCGGTGTCGTGCTGTGCGTGGTGTCGATCCTCGTCGCCATCACCCTCGGGCCGGCGAACATCTCACTGGTCAACGTGCGCGATGTGGTGCTCAACCATCTCGGCGTCACCGACATCCCGGTGAAGGTATCGAAGAACGCGATCATCTGGGAGGAGCGACTCCCCCGTGCGCTCGTCGCCGCAGCCAGTGGCGTCGGACTCGGCATCTGCGGCGTCATCATGCAGTCGCTCCTGCGTAATCCGCTGGCGGACCCGTTCGTGCTCGGTGTCTCCTCGGGCGCCTCGACGGGTGCCGTCGTGGTCGGCGTTCTCGGTATCGGCGGTGCCGCACTCGGTCTGTCGGGCGGCGCGTTCATCGGTGCGCTCGTTGCGTTCGGGCTGGTGCTCTTCCTTGCCCGCATGTCCGGTAGCGGAAACGACCGCGTCATCCTCGCCGGTGTCGCGACCACTCAATTGTTCTCGGCGCTGACATCTTTCGTGATCTTCGCGTTCGCGGACTCCGACGAGACCCGCGGCGTGATGTTTTGGCTCCTCGGATCGTTCGAGGGAGTCCGATGGAACGACGTCGTGCTCTGTGTGACCGTGGCCGGTATCGGCGCAGTGGTCTGTTGCTACTACGCGTACGTGCTCGACGCATTCGCGTTCGGAAACTCGGTGGCGTCCTCGCTCGGCTTCGACGTCAAGAAGGTGCGCCTGGCACTGCTCGTCGGAACCGCCCTGATCACTGCGACACTCGTCAGCGTGGCCGGTGCCATCGGTTTCGTCGGCCTCATTCTTCCGCACGCGGCGCGACTGTTGGTGGGGCCCAACCACAGCCGCCTCGTGCCCACCACTGCCGTCATCGGCGCGATCTTCATGGTGTGGGTCGACGCCGTCTCCCGAGTCGCCTTCGCCCCGACCCCACTGCCGGTCGGCGTCGGAACAGCACTGGTCGGTGTCCCTGCCTTCATCGCAATCATGGCTCGCAAGAGAGGAATTCGATGACACTGCACGCGTCGAACGTCTCCTGGAAGCGCGGCGGCGCACTCGTGGTCGACGGAGTGACGCTGCACCCGGCACCCGGCCGAACGGTGGGCCTGTTGGGGCCCAACGGTTCCGGTAAGTCCTCGCTGCTCCACCTGCTGGCCGGGGCCGCGTCGCCCACCTCAGGCGTCGTCGAGTTGGACGGTGCCGAGCTCGGTTCGCTCAAACGCAAGCACATCGCTCGCGCCGTCGCGGTCGTCGGACAGCACGCGCACACGGACGTCGACGTGACGGTCGGCGATGTCGTGCGTCTGGGACGGATCCCCCATCGCGGGGCGTTCGGCGGTAGCGACCGCGACGACGACGCAGTGGACGACGCGCTCGCGCAGACCGGACTCACCGACAAAGCGGATCGGTTGTGGCGCACGCTCTCCGGTGGTGAGCAGCAGCGGGCGCACATTGCACGCGCACTCGCCCAGCAGCCTCGCGAGATGTTGCTGGACGAGCCGACCAACCACCTCGACATCCATCACCAGCTCGAATTGCTGGCCCTCGTCGCCCGTCTGCCGATCACCAGCATCGTTGCGCTGCACGACTTGAACCTGGCCGCGATGTTCTGCGACGAGGTGTTGGTGCTCCACGACGGCAAGGTCGTCGCAGGAGGCACACCTGCGGACGTGCTGACCGAAGAACTCATCGCCGAGGTGTATCGAGTGCGGGCGCGCGTTTCGGTGGACGGGGACGACGGACGAGTGCACATCCGCTTCGATGCAGCGGCCGGGTACGAGACCGTTGATGGGGAGCAGGACACCAGCGTGACGGCGGTTTCTCGCCTCTGATCGGCATCGGATTGCAGTCACCCTGGGATTGGGTGCCACGATTCGTGGTACCCCTGAACCATGAGCGAATCCATCAGGCCTGAAGTGTCGACCACGAGCCTGCCCGCATTCGGGTTCGAGACCACCTTGGCCGACGAGGTTCCCGGCGTCACGCTGCCGTGGCAGGGTGCCCACGCACCTGCCCCTCGCGTGCTGATTCTCAACGACGGCCTGGCCCGGTCACTCGCGC
The DNA here is from genome assembly GCF_002259145.1 of Rhodococcus sp. 15-2388-1-1a. NCBI lineage: Bacteria > Bacillati > Actinomycetota > Actinomycetes > Mycobacteriales > Nocardiaceae > Rhodococcus > Rhodococcus sp. 15-2388-1-1a. Next base: position 20,242 of record NZ_NPFP01000016.1, read on the forward strand.
TCGACCCGGCGTCCTTGGCCACCGCCGAGGGGGCAGGCGTGCTGTCCGGGTCCATTCCTCCGGCCGGGACCGCCACCGTGGCGATGGCGTACGCGGGTCATCAGTTCGGCAGCTTCCAACCACTGCTGGGCGACGGCCGAGCACTGCTGCTCGGCGAGCTTCGCGACGAGCAGGGGCGTCGAATCGATCTGCATCTCAAGGGGTCCGGAGCAACGCCGTTCTCACGTGGTGGCGACGGACGGGCTGTGGTCGCAGCCATGCTGCGCGAGTACCTGATCAGCGAGGCAATGCATGCCTTGCACATCCCCACCACCCGCTCACTCGCGGTGGTCACCACCGGGGAACAGGTGGTGCGGGAAGGAGGTCCGCAACCCGGAGCGGTACTCGCCAGGGTCGCGTCCAGCCATCTGCGGGTGGGCACGTTCGAGTTCGCTGCCCGGCGTGAGGGGCTCACACAGCCCCTCGCCGACCATGCCATCGCCCGCCACTACCCCGCACTCGTCGAGTTGCCTGCCGAGGATCGCTACCTCGCATTCTTCGAGGCCGTCGTCGAAGCCCAAGCATCGCTTGTCGCGCAATGGATGTCGGTAGGATTCGTACACGGTGTCATGAACACCGACAACACGACCATCTCCGGCGAGACCATCGACTACGGGCCGTGCGCTTTCCTGGACGCCTACGATCCGGCTACGGTGTTCAGCTCCATCGACCACGGCGGACGCTATGCCTACGGCAATCAACCCGCAGTGCTCGGCTGGAATCTGGCCAGATTCGGCGAAACACTACTTCCACTGGTCGATTCGACGCCCGATACCGCAATCACAGCTCTCACAGCGGTCCTGGACACGTTCGGGGAACGCTACCGCCGGCACTACGCGGCCGCGATGTCCGCCAAACTCGGACTGGGAGACGGGGTCGCCGACGCGGAGTTGGTCGACGACCTGCACCGGGTGCTCACGGACCACCGCGTCGACTGGACCCTGGCCTTCCGCGCGCTCGCGGACAACCTGCGCGGGCACTCGTCACCGTTCGACTCCCTCGTTCCGCCGGACGCGTCCTCGACGTGGCTGAACCGTTGGCGAACTTCGGTTTCGGCACGGGGACAGGACTTCTCGTCGATCGCCGACGCCATGGACCGCGTGAACCCGGCGTACATTCCTCGTAACCATCTGGTGGACGCCGCACTCGGATCCGCCACAGCGGGCGATCTCGAGCCGTTCGAGCGTCTGCTCGACGTCGTCACGTCACCGTTCGACCGACGCGGGGACCGGTCGGACTACGCCCTGCCTGCGCCCGAGAACTTCAGTGCAGGATTTCAGACATTCTGCGGTACCTGAATCAGATCGTCGACCACTACTTCAACACGCCTGCCGAGGCCGAGTTCCGTTGTGCGAGTACTGCAAAAGCGTCGCTCAACTCCGCAGGGCCGACCACGTCGACATCGGCGTCGAAATGGTTCAGAGTTGCCGCGAGAGCTATCCACGACCACGACCCGCCCGTCAGACCACATCGGTCGGGCCCCAGATCCTCGACGACACTCTCGCCGGCGAACGGCAGAACCTCGCGGGCCGGCCGGTGCAGAATCACGGTACCGACGCACGGCCATCGGTTCACCGAATCGGAGCCCTTGAACCTGGCCGAGACGAATTCCGCCGCATCGCCGCCCGGGATCGGTCGCGGCTCGAACCGTGGGCCGTCGGGCGTTCGTAAGGTGATGCGATCGGCACGGAAGACGCGCCAATCGGCGCGATCGCGACTCCACGCGACCAGATACCACCGTCCAAGCGAGGTGACGAGGTAGTGCGGTTCCACTGTGCGGGGCGGTCGCGCCTCGGCGTCGCTCCGGCCCCCGTAATCGAATCTGAGCACTACGCGAGACCGCACCGCGGCAGACAACGCAACGAGTACGTCCGTCGACACCGGGGCCGGATCGGTACCGCCCGGTGGATGAGTGATCGACGTGAATTGGAGTGCATCCACGCGATGCCTCAGCCGGGAAGGCAGCACCTGCCGGACCGTGGACAGGGCGCGCACTGCCGGTTCTTCCAATGCCGCGCCGGCCGATCGCAGCGCCACCGTGAGCGCTACCACCTGGTCGTCATCGAAGAGCAACGGCGGCAACTGGTTTCCCGCGTCGAGGCGGTAGCCGCCCTCGGGACCCATCGACGCAGCGATGTTGTATCCCAGCTCGCGGAGGCGGTCGACGTCGCGTCGAACCGTGCGTGGGCTGACCTCCAAGCGCTCGGCGAGCACGCTGCCCGGCCAGTCCCGAGTGGTCTGCAGCAACGACAACAGGGTCAGCAGTCGGGAGGTGGTCGCCGTCATCTTTTCGATCGTAGGCGGAGTAGAGGACAGAAACTGACCTACATGACTGCCACAGTCGAATCACCGGGGAACGACCCCGCACGTCGACGGCAGCAGGAGTACACGATGAGCATCCTCACCACCACCCACTTGAACTTTCGCGGTGACGCCCGAGCGGCCCTGGAGTTCTATGCGTCGGTATTCGGTGGACAGACGGCAATCTCGACCTACGGCGATTTCGGGATGCCCAAGGACCTTCCTGGGGCCGACAAGGTCGTTTTCGGTCAGGTGGAGAACCAGGACGGCTTTCGGATCATGGCCTACGACATTCCCGGCCGGACCGCCGATTCGACCGAGGTCACCGGCCACACCTACCGTGAACACGGCACCACCGTCACCGATCAGCCCTTCTTCGTCTCGGTCCGCGGCCACACCATCGACGAGGTACAGGGCTACTGGGACGCTCTCTGCACCGAGGGAAAGATCATCGAACCTTTCGCCGCGTCATCGTGGAGCCCCGGCTTCGGGATGGTCACCGACCGGTTCGGTGTGACCTGGTCCCTCGACGTGGCGCCCGCGCACGCCGAATGACGAGTTGGGCTGCGACGTAAATTACTTTTCGTCGCAGCCCAACTCGTGCGTTCCGATGCTCACGAGGTCCGCTTCTGTTCCGCTCTGATCAAGCCACCGCCGACGATCAACCGCTGAATTTCGCTCGTGCCCTCGTACAACCGAAGCAGCCGTACATCCCGGTAGATGCGCTCGACCGGAACCTCCCGCATGTACCCGGCACCGCCGTGAATCTGGACCGCCAGATCGGCGACCCTGCCGACCATCTCGGTGCAGAACAACTTCACCGCAGACGGCGCGATACGTCGGTCGGTCTCCTGCACCCATGCCCTCGCAGCCTCACGCACCATCGCCCGTCCCGCCATCACACCGACCTGCTGATCGGCGATCATCGCCTGCACCAACTGGAAGTTACCGATCGGCTCACCGCCCTGAGTGGACGCCGCGGCATAGGACACCGACTCGTCCAACGCACGCTGCGCCTGACCGACGGCCAGCGCCGCGATATGCACCCGCCCCCGCGCCAACGAGGTCATCGCCGCCTTGTAGCCGATGTCGCCATTGCCGCCGACCAGTGCGTCGGCCTCGACCCGCACGTCGGTGAAGTTCACATCGGCCGTCCCGGAACCCTGCTGCCCCATCTTCGCGTCCTTGACGCCCACGTCGATCCCGGCGGTGTCGGCAGGAACCAGGAATACCGCGATACCGTTGCCACTCTGCGGTTTCGGATCCAACTTGGCAAACACGACGAACATGTTCGCGATCGGCGCATTGGTGATGTATCGCTTGCTGCCGTTGATGACCCACCCGGTGCCGTCGACCGTCGCCGTCGCCTTCAAGCCCGCCGGATTCGACCCTGCCCCGTCCTCGGTCAACGCAAAGGACGCCACGATGTCGCCCGATGCCATGCCCGGCAACCACGTCGCTTTCTGCTCCTCGGTACCGAACCCCACGAGCACCTGCCCGGCGATCCCGTTGTTGGTGCCGAACATCGATCGCAGCGACAACGAGGTGTACCCGAGCTCCATCGCGAACTCGACGTCCTGAATCAGGTTCAGGCCCAGCCCACCCCACTCCTGCGGAAGCGCGTAGCCGAACAGTCCCATCTCCGCGGCCTGCTTCCGCAGATCCTCGGGAATCGAATCGGTGTTCATGATCTCGAGCTCGCGAGGCACAACACGCGATCGCACGAACTGCGAGATCTGCTTCAACACGTCCGCGAAGACGTCATCCGGTACATCGGGATTCAGCGTGTCCATAGGACCACTATCGAGGAGGGCGAGCTCCTGCGTCCACTACGTGGAACGCACTTCCTGCTAGGCGGGGCGTATTTCCTCACGTCGGCGGAGTTGCCGGACGTTGTCGGCTCCGGCACCGAGCAGGTCCTTCGCGGCCCGCTCTCCTGCCAGCAGCGCCGCCTCGATGCCCGAGTGGGTGAGGAAGTCGCCCGCGAGTCGGAGGTTCGCGGGCATCGAATCCCTGGCGGTCCGCATTGCGGCGTAGTGCCCGGGAACCGGAGCGATCAGCGCCACATCCATCGGGAAGATGCGCGTGAAATCGGGCTCGGCATCCGAGAATGCCATGGCCACTGCCAGACGGGCTCTGGCGACCACATCGACCTCCGACAGGCCGTCCGTCTGAGCCGCGTCGAGCCACACGCTGGCCGTTTGAGCACCCGTCGGCACCGATCGTGGAGCGCGTCTGCCGTTCAGCAGAACTCCGTAGTTGTGGTGCACTCCCGGCGCGCCGTGCACGACGAGGTCGTAGGGCACATCCGGCCACGGATCCCGGTGATATCCGAACACGACGTGATGAGCCGTCACCGGAACCACGGCGGACAGGGCATCGGTGATGGCGGAATCGACGACCCCGTCGAGCAGGGCCGCGGCGGTTCGAACATCGGTGGCGAGTACGGCTGCGTCTGCGTGGACCGGACCGTCCGCAGTGAGCACGGTGATCCCGTCGGTGTTGCGTTCGAGCGAGAGTGCGCGCGTACCGATCCGTACATCGTCGACGCCGTCGAGCAGCCACTCGGCAATGCGTCCGAGGCCACCATCGGGAACGGTCAACTGGGTCCGATGCACCTGAGTCAGCAGGGTTTTGACGAATCCGGCCGAGATCTTCCTCGGATCGGCTCCGGTCAACGGGTCCATCAAGGGTCGCACGACGTACTCGAACGTTCGATCACCGAGCGAATCCCGTGACCATCTGTCCAGTGTGCGGCCGTCGTCGGCCGCGGCAAGGTCGTCGATATCGAAGGGCCCCTGGTCGCGGCCCAGCGCCAAGCGTCCGATCTGTCGTACGGCGCGCAGACGATCGCCGATGGTGAGTTGCGGCAACCTCAACAAGGTCCATGGACGATCGAGCCGCACTCGGTGTTTGCGACCTGCGCCGTCCAGCACTGCGGTTCGCGCATGCCATCTCCGCATCATCGACATTCGCCCCTGCTCCCGCAGGACGGCGCGGGTCCGTGCGTACGAACCCATGACGAAGATGGCCCCGGAATCGATCTCGAAGCCGTTGTGCTCGACGGTCCGCACCCGGCCACCGATTCCGTCGGCCGCTTCCAGTACGACGGGCTCGTGCCCTTCGCGCTTCAGGATTCTGGCGGCGGCAGCGCCCGCGACACCCGCACCGATGACGGCAACGCGCATCTCAGCCCCTCACCATCCCGAATTCCTGTGTGTCCTCGTCGAGACTGCGCATGACTGCCGCCCTGGCATCGGCCGGGAGGGTGTCGACGATGAGCCGTACTCGTTCCCTGCGTCGATCGACCGCCTGTCTGCGCGGCATTCCCGGCGTCGGCTCCATCTGCGGCATGATCCCCTCGATGTCGTCGACGCCGCCGAGGTGATGACCGGCCTCCATCAGTGCGATCTCCTCGCGCATCTGCGAAGAGTCCTTCTCCTCGCTCATTCCGATCGGACCCATCATCGTTCCGTTGAGGAACTGCTTGACCGCGGGCTCGTCCGACGTCAAGAGCACCTCTCGAGGCCCGAACATCACCAACTCCTTGCGGAACAACATGCCGATGTTGTCCGGCACCGTTCGAGCGAGATTGATGTTGTGCGTGACGATCAGCGTGGTCGCATCGATCTGGGCATTGATGTTGAGTAGCAACTGACTGATGTAGGTGGTGCGGACCGGATCGAGCCCCGAATCGGGCTCGTCGACCAGAATGATCTTCGGGTCGAGAACGAGCGCTCTCGCCAATCCGGCCCGCTTGCGCATGCCGCCCGAGATCTCACCGGGCAGCTTGTCCTCCGCACCGAGCAGACCCGTCAGTTCGAGCTTCTCCATCACGATCGCGCGGATGTCGGACTCGGACTTCTTGGTGTGCTCGCGCAGCGGAAAGGCGACGTTGTCGAACAGGTTCATCGAGCCGAACAATGCGCCGTCCTGGAACAGCACGCCGAACAGCTTTCGAATCTCGTAGAGCTCCCGCGAGGAACACTGCATGATGTCGGTGCCGTCGACGACGATCGAACCCTCTTCGGGGCGTAGCAGTCCGATCAACGATTTCAAGAACACCGATTTACCTGTACCCGAGGGCCCCAGTAGTGCACTCACCTCACCCGCCGGCAATGTCAGAGACACGTCTTTCCAGATGCTCTGCGAACCGAACGATTTGGTGAGTCCACTCACCGAGACCTCGACGCCCATCCAGTGCTCCTTCGTTGTCCAGTGAAACCGTCTGTACCACTTGCATTTCGAGCGTCAGAAGATCCTTCGCATGATCTTCTTGGCCCGCTCGGTGTAGGGCGGATAGATGACTCGAATGTCCGGCTTGAGGGTCTTCGACAGCACGGACTTGCGGTGACTCAAGGTATGGAAACCCCATTCACCGTGGTACGCACCCATACCGCTGGCACCGACACCGCCGAACGGAAGCGCGGCCACGAGGCAATGCAGCGCAACGTGATTGATGACGACTCCGCCCGCGGGAATTCTGTCGGTCATGTCTCGGGCGGCCTTCTTCGACGAGCTGAAGATGTACAGCCCCAACGGCTTCGGTCTCCGGTTGACGAATGCGATCGCATCCTCGGTCGTACGGTAGCCGACAACCGGAAGAATCGGACCGAAGATCTCGTCCGACATCGCCGGTTCCGCCACATCGGGATCGACGATGATGGTCGGCTCGATGGTCAGAGCACCCTCGTCGACGCCACCGCCCGTTACGATTCTGCCCTTCGTTTCAGCGATGTACCCGGCAAGTCTGTCGAACTGTCGTTTGTTGACGATGCGCTGGCCACCGACCTGATCGGACCTGAACTGTGCCACGGTCGCAACCAACTTCTCGACCAATCGGTCGCGCACCTTCTCGTCGACCAGAACGTAGTCGGGTGAAATACACGTCTGCCCGGAGTTGAGCAGCTTGACCCACGCGATCCGCCGTGCGACCACGTCGAGATCCGCATCGGCGGTCACGATGGCCGGACTCTTCCCTCCGAGCTCGAGAGTGACCGGCGTCAAAGTCGGTGCCGCCGCTGCCATGATCTTGCGGCCGACCTCGGTGCCACCGGTGAACAACGCGTGGTCGAATCCGAGCGCGAGCAATTCCTGAGTTGTCGCTCCGTCGCCCTCGACGACGATGACGGCGTCGGGATCGACGTACTGCGGCAACAGTGTCGCCAACAGTGCCGAGGTTGCGGGTGCAAGCTCGGAGGGCTTGACCACGGTGCAGTTGCCTGCGGCAACCGCCGCGATCAGCGGTCCCAGCGTGAGGTAGACCGGGTAGTTCCACGGTCCGATGACGAGAACGACTCCGAGCGGCTCGTCCTGAACCCACGCCGAGCCCGGAAGTTGATTGAGCGGCAAACGAACTCGCTCGGGCTTCATCCATCGGCGCAGGTGCTTGATCGCGTACTCGGCCTCACCCTTGGTCGACGTCAGGTCGCCGAGCCAGGTTTCGACGGGACTGCGCCCCAGGTCCTTCGCCAACGCCGCGGCGACATCGGCCTCCCGTTCGGTGACGAGGCGAACGATGCCCTCGAGCTGCTTGAGTCGCCATTCGATCGGCCGTGTCCGGCCCGACGCATGTACTGCCCGCAACGCCTGCACACGTCGTTCCAGTGCAGGCGAGGACATTTCGCGAGTCTCTGTCGTTGTCATGTCGGCTCAGAACTCCGGTACCGGCACCGAGCCGGACAGAACCGCGCCACCGGTTCCGCCGTCGACCGTGATCGTCTCGCCGTTGACCCACCTCGCGGAGTCGGAGGCGAGGAACAGAACGACATCCGCAATGTCTTCCGGGTTCGCGTGCCTGCCGAGCATCGTTTCGAGTCCGTCGATCGTGTCGTCACCCATGGTCTCGCGGAAGTCCTTCAGGATCGGCGTGTTCACCGGGCCCGGCAGGACGGCGTTGATACGAAATCCCATCTCGTGCAATGCCAGTCCCATGGACATGACGTAGACCGTGGTGACTTCCTTCGACCAGTTGTAGGCATTGCCCTGCTGCGGATTGCTCTTGAACCACTGTGCACCCTCCTCGAAGGTGTCGGTGGCGAGAACCTCACGAATGGTCTCGAGACGCTGTGGCCAACCGAAGCCCGCCGTGGACGAGACCACGACCACGTTGCCCTGCTCGCCAAGCCGATCGAGGAACGATTCCGTGAGGTGCCGGACTGCGAGCGAGTTGACCGCGAAAACCGTGTCGGCAGGCGCGGTTCCGGGGACGCCGGCCACGCTGAGCAGCGCGTCGAAGGTACCGTCGAGCTGTTCGATGGCCGCATCGATGCTGGATGGATTCGCCAGATCCACCTCGATGTGCCCGGTGACCGCTGCGGTCGGGGTGTTGCGATCGAGGCTGAACACCTCGGCACCTTCGGCAAGAAGCTTCTCGGCCACGCAATGGCCGATCCCTGATGCGGCACCGGTGACGACGTAGCGCTTTCCCGCGAATTCTGACATGTCTTGACCTTCCGAAAAGCTAGAGGGAGTACGGCAGTGATTTCACTGCGTGGACGAAGTTGCCGGCCAAATACGTCGGTTCGCCGACGGTGAGGCCGGGAGCGCGATGCAGCAGCTGATCGAAGATCTCGCGCAGTTGCATCTTCGCCACGAAATTTCCCATGCAGAAGTGCGGGCCACCACCGCCGAACCCTTGGTGCGGGTTGGGGTTTCGCGAAAGATCGAACAGGTCCGGACGATCGAATACCTTCTCGTCTCGATTGCCCGACGAGTAGATCATCGCGACCCAGTCACCTGCCCGAATGTTCTCTCCACCGAGCACGGTGTCCTGGGTGGCGGTACGCCGGAATGTCATGACCGGAGAGTTGTAGCGAACGAATTCCTCGATCGCAGTGCCGATTCGGCCGTCGAAATCTCCGAGCAGGAAGTCTCGCTGGTCCGGATTCAGTTGCAATGCGCGCTGAGTGAGGCTGATCGTGTTGCGCGTCGTGTCGTTTCCTGCGACCGACAACAACACGAAGAACGATCCGATCTCTTCGTCCGTCAACTTCTTGCCATCGACCTCGGCGTTGACCAGGTTGGTCATCAGGTCGCTGCGCGGGTGCGCCCGACGCTCGGCGGCGAGGTCCATTCCCAACATCAACAGACTGACGAGGGCGTCGTTGAGTACCTCACCCGGTTCTCTTCCGGCAGCGACGTCCTCGTCCGCCCACGAGACCATTCCGTCGGCATGGTGTGCAGCCTCGTTGCGTTTGTCTTCGTCGTCGAGACCCATCATTTCGTAGATGGTCCACATCGGCAGACGCTTGGACACCTGCGTGACGAAGTCTCCCGACGGTGTCTGCAGAACGTCGTCGACGATGCTGGCGGCCTGACGCTTGATCTGATCGTGGATCTTCGAGACCTGCTTCGGGGTGAACGCTGCGCTGACCAGTTTGCGCAGAGCGCCGTGGCGCGGCGAGTCCATCCCGAGGAACGACCCAGCTGCCTCCAGGATGTCGTCCGGGACTTCCTCGAACTGGAAGCCCTGTCCCGAGCAGAACAGCTCCGGATGCTTGCTGACCTCGGCGATCAACTCGTGTGAGGTACACACCCACACACCGTCGTTCTCCGGCGGCATGAGGCCACCCTCGAGCGGAGGGTGCCAGCTGATCGGTCGTTCCCGACGGAGCACCGAGAACGTCTTCTCGCGTTCGTCGGCAGTCGACGCCCAGAAACCGAGGTGCGAGACGGACAGCGGATCGTACGACCTACGAGGACTTTCGACGACAGACGTCATGACGACACCGCTCCTTGCACCTGGTAGGACTTTTCCAATTCACGCTTGACCAATTTGCCGGTGGGTGTGCGAGGCAGTTCGTCGACGAAATCGACCGAACGTGGTGCCTTGAATCGAGCGATGCGGGCGCGCACGTACTCGATGATCTCCTGCCCCAACTCGTCCGACGGCTCGACGCCCGGCTTGAGTTGAACGACAGCCTTGACCGACTGGCCCATCTCCGCATCCGGGACCCCGATGACCGCGATATCGAAGATCTTGTCGTGCATGGCCAGTACGTTCTCGATCTCCTGCGGGTAGATGTTGACCCCGCCGGAGATGATCACGAACGACTTTCGATCCGTGAGGAACAGGTAACCGTCGTCGTCGACGTATCCGAGGTCGCCGACGCTCGTCCACGTCGGATGATGCGGGTGGCGTGCTTCGTCGGTCTTCTTCTCGTCCTTGTGATAGACGAACGGCATGGTCTCGCGCGCGAAGTAGACCGTTCCGATGTCACCCGGATTCGACTCGTTGCCTTCCTCGTCGCAGATGTGGAGGTCTCCGACGACCGCCTTACCGACCGACCCGGGCTTGCGCAGCCACTCGGCCGAGGACACGAACGTCATGCCGTTCTGCTCGGTGGATCCGTAGTACTCGAACAGCACCGGGCCCCACCAATCGATCATCGCTTGCTTCACTTCGGGTGGACACGGTGCCGCGGCGTGAACGGCCAGCCGAAGACTGGAATGGCCGTAGCGGTTCCGCACGTCCTCGGGGAGCTGCAACATGCGAACGAACATCGTGGGAACGAATTGCGCGATCGTTGCGCCGTACTTCTCGATGGCCGCGAGCGCGCCCTCCGCATCGAATTTCTCCATCATCACGACCGTGCCGCCGAGCGCGTGGACGGCACCGGACCACTTCAGCGGAGCTGCGTGATAGATCGGTGCCGGTTGCAGGTACACGTCGTCGGGGCCGACCTTGAACATGTGGCCCAGCAGTCCCACGATCGGATCGCCCGGCTGATCGACCTGGATCGGAAGCATCGCCGAGCGGATGCCCTTGGGCCGACCCGTGGTGCCGGAGGAGTACATCATGTCTGCGCCGCGTGGACGATCGACGAGCGGAATGCCGCCCTCGCTCAGCAGGTCCGAGTAGGACTCGTAACCCTCGATCGCGTCACCGAATGCGTAGGCGTGCGTCAGCGTCGGCAACAGTGCGCGAACGTCTGCGCCCAATCCGGAGAGAGCACCGGACACGAACAGCACCTTGGCATCACAATCGGTGACGATGTACGCCACCTCGTCGGCTGCGAGATTCTTGTTGACCGGCGTGATGTAGAAACCGGATTGCATTCCAGCCCAGTAGATCTCGAATACTTCTGCGGCGTTGTCGGCAAGGATCGCGATGCCGTCACCCTTCCGAAGACCGAGGCGATGCATAGCGGAGGCGAGGACGGTCGAACGCCGGTCGAGTTCGCCGTAGGTGACGGTCTCCCCGCTGCCTGCGAGGATGACCGCCGGCTTGTCCGGGTTGGACTTGGCATGGATGCCGGGATACATGTCTGTTCTCAGCCCCTTCAGACCAGCAGGTCGTCGCGGCCGTCGGCCTGAAGGGCCGCGACGTAGCTCGGATACAACTTCTTGCCCAGCGGTGCCAACTTCAGCAGGGACGCGACGTTGCCTTCGACCTTGATCTTGCTCTTGGCCATGGCCAGCGGCAGGTTGACCTTCCCCTGCCAGTACGCGTTGCCGGTGTCTGCGGACATCCGCATGGTCGCGGTCGAGGCGGACGATTCGTCGCCGCCCGTGACCTCTCCGGTCGTGGTGTCGATGACCAGGATCGACTCCGGATCGGTGTAGATCGTCTTGAGCACGATGCCGGTGTCCCTCAGCTTGGGACCGATCTCCGCGTCTGCGAACGCGGCCTCGAAGATTCCTCCGAGATACTTCTTGACCTCGTTCGAGTCTGTGAAGCTCACTGCTAAACCTCCTGGTAGACCGCCAGAATCATCTCTTTTAATCTTTGTTCGATTAGAAACAGATTCTGGACAAGCGAGTCGGAAACCCTCACACCTTGGCGCACCTGTGCGGTGCGTCACACGAACATAACTCGACTTACGGAATTACGCAAGCCTCGGACGGCCGAGGTTCCGGCAGGACCATGCCTGCCCCGTATCATCGAACGGTGAACGAACGAACATCCGTCCCGGAGCACCGGCCCGGGCCACCGCCCCGAGCCGGTGGCGACCTGAAGCGGCCGTTCTTCGAACACGCCCTCGTGCTGTTGGCCACGGTCGGCTACGGAGGCTTCAAGCAAGCCGCCCTGTGCAAATCCCTCGGTGTCACGACCGGCGCGTTCTACCACAGCTTCGGAGGGTGGAAGGATTTCTGCACCGAATTCCTCGACTTCTGGTATCAGGAACGAACCGTGCGGATCGCCGAAACCGCTCAGGCGCACAGCGATCCGGTCGAACGGTTGGGAATGCTCGTAGAGGCAGTCGGAAATCTCCCGCACCGTGCCGAGGCCGCCATCCGCGCCTGGGCCGCAGTCGATCCCACCGCGGCGCGCGTTCAACGAACGGTCGACCTGCAGCGGTACGACGTCGCCGAAGAAGCGTTCGAGCACGTCGTGTCGGACCCGCAGCTCGCGCGCCGCTACGCGCTCGCCGGGGTCGCGATGCTCACCGGGTTCGAACAATCGGTGTTGCACGACGAGGATGCCGCGGACCTCGAATGGTCACTGCGACTTCTGCTCGACGCCGCCCGCCGGGATGCGCCGTCGACTCCTCAGCCCTGAAAGGCCGCTCCGGACTCGAGCAACGGCTCAGGATCGACACCCCACTGCAGTAGTACGTCCTCGGTATGCTGCCCGACCGCGGGCGGCCCCGCCGTGACGGTCGGTTCGATGCCCGAGAATCTCGGCGCAGGCATCGGCTGCACCAGGCCGTTGTCCCGCACCACAGAACCACGCCGGCGGATGTGCGGATGATCGAGCGCCTCCAGCATGCTCAGCACGGGTGACACGCACGCGTCGGTACCGCCGAACACCGCCGTCCATTCCCGTTGCGTCCGAGTCATGAACGCAGACGCGATCACCGATGCCGTTGCCGCCCAGGTGCTCCTGTCGTTCTGAGCACCTGGGTCCAGTGCCGTCACGCCGAGTCCGTCGAGCAGCAGCGCATAGAACTTCGGCTCGATGGCTCCGACTGCCATGTGTCGGCCGTCCCGGGTCTCGTACACCCCGTAGTACGGCGCTCCGCCGTCGAGCATGTTCACTCCGCGGGTATCGGACCACGTACCGGTGTTCATCAGCGCGTGGGTGCCGGCCAGCAGGTGCGCAGTGCCGTCGACGATCGCCGCGTCCACCACGCGACCACGCCCGGTCACCCTCGATTCCAGCAATGCCGCCAGGACGCCCATCACCAGATAGGTACTGCCGCCACCGAAGTCGCCGACGAGGTTCAGCGGAATCTGCGGAGGGCCTCCCGCATCACCGATGGCGTGGAGCGCGCCGGTGATGGCGATGTAGCCGATGTCGTGTCCGGCGCTGGTGGCCAGCGGACCGTCCTGACCCCAACCGGTCATCCGGCCGTAGACCAGCGCGGGATTACGTGCGTGACACTCGTTCGGTCCGATTCCCAGCCGCTCGGCGACACCCGGCCGCCCACCTTCGATCAGAATGTCGGCACGCTCCACCATCGTCAGCACGGCATCGACCGCATCGCGAGACTTCAGGTCCAGACCGACCGAGCGTTTGCCTCGATTGAGGATGTCCTGCTCCGGCTTTCCCGGGAAAACTCCGAGTCCGCCTGGACGTTCCACCCGAACGACCTCGGCACCCATGTCCGCCAGAGTCATTCCGGCGAACGGGGTAGGTCCCATTCCCCCGATCTCGAGAACCCGGATGCCCGAGAGGGGTCCGGGATGCTCAGCCAAGAGGGTTCGATCCCACGCGCGCGCCGCTCAGATCGGTGATCTCCGACCACCGTTCGGCGACGACACCGACCGACGGGGGCGTCTCGAACCTGACGCCGTCGTTCTGGAACTGAGCAACCCGATACACCGCTCCGCCGCCCGCGACGAAAACCGAGCCCGTGGTGGTCGACTCCTCGGTCAGCAGATATCCGACCACCGGTGCCACGAAGGCGGGCGGAAGCGTGTCCAGAAGGTCCTGCGGAGCGATGCCTTCGGTCATCCTGGTTGCGGCCATCGGCGCGACAGCGTTGACGAGAATGTTGCTTCGCTCCCCCTCGATCGCCAGCGTGTTGAGCAACCCGACCAGCCCTGCTTTGGCGGCGCCGTAGTTGGCCTGACCGAAGTTCCCGAACAAGCCACTCGTCGAGGTGGCCATCACGATTCGCCCGAATCCCTGTTCCTTCAGGTGCGGCCACGCTGCGCGAGTGATGTTGAAGCTGCCGTACAGGTGCACCTTCATCACGGCGTCCCACGATTCGGGGGTCATCTTGGCGAAGGACCCGTCACGGAGGATTCCCGCGTTGTTGACGATCCCGTGGACCGCTCCGAAAGTCGATATTGCAGTATCGATCACCCGCTGGGCACCGTCGGTGGTCGAGATGTCGTCGTAGTTGGCGACCGCCTCACCGCCCGCGTCGCGGATTTCGGCGACCACGTCGTCCGCCATCGCCGAACCGCGTCCCGAACCGTCCTTGGATCCGCCGAGGTCGTTGACGACGACCCGAGCGCCTTCCGCGGCCGACAGCAATGCGTACTCGCGGCCCAGCCCGCCGCCGCTTCCCGTGACGACCACGACGCGGTCCTTGACTCCTGGCATGTCGATTCTCCTTGGCATTCGAGTTGATGTTCGAGATCACCGGCCGATCGACGGCGTCCATCGATGCGAACCTCGCATCGTCGACACTTTTTATCACATGTTAAATTCGATGAGAATGCCCGACCCGTTTCACCAGCGAGGGAGTACCGGCCGTGAATGGATCCACTCGAGCACCGGAGTGCACCACCACCACACCTCCGATCGAGGTGGGCCAGTGGGAATTCGTGGCCGACAACGTCCTGCGAATACCTCTGCCCCTACCGATACCGGAACTGAAGAGCGTCAACTGCTACGCCCTGTTGGGCACCGACGGAGTCACCCTGATCGACCCGGGTTGGGTGTCCGAGGACACCGAGCAGTCGCTGAACACAGCTTTGACAGAGGCCGGCTCCTCGATGGACGAGGTCTCGACAATGCTTGTCACGCACTCGCATTGGGACCACTACACCCAGGCATACGCACTGCACCGAGAGCGCAACACCACCCTGCTGCTCGGACGGAACGAGCAGCACAGCATTCGGGCGTGGGCCGAACTCGACGGGGCATTCCCGAACCAGGTCGGATTGCTCGACGGGGCAGGCGCGGACGAACATGCGAGACGACTCGAAGCCACGCCGGTTGCCGACACCGAGAAACACACGGCGTACGGGCATCCGACCCAGTACCTCGACGGGGACGAGAACCTTCGACTGTC
This sequence comes from Rhodococcus sp. 15-2388-1-1a, assembly GCF_002259145.1. Lineage (NCBI taxonomy): Bacteria > Bacillati > Actinomycetota > Actinomycetes > Mycobacteriales > Nocardiaceae > Rhodococcus > Rhodococcus sp. 15-2388-1-1a. The sequence goes on from NZ_NPFP01000016.1 coordinate 35,775, forward strand.
CGGAACCGTCGTCAAAGTACTGTCCACACCGGGACATACACGCGGACACCTGGTGTTTCACGACAAGACAAGCAACCTGTTGTTCAGCGGCGATCACGTACTGCCCCGGATCACCCCGTCGATCGCTTACGAGCGCTCCCCGGACCGGATGGCCCTACGGTCCTACCTGACGTCACTTCGACTGCTCGTCGATCATGCTCCGGCCGAGATGATGCCGGCCCACGGAATCCCGCAGCCGGTCGTTCACGAGCGAGCTCAGGAATTGATCGACCATCACGAAGCCCGACTACGTGAAGTACACGAACTGATCGACGCCGGAGCATCGACCGGACTCGCCATCGCGTCGGCCATGAAGTGGACAAGACGCAACATCGGTTTGGCCGAACTGGCCCCGAACCAGCAGTGGACGGCGATCCTCGAAGCCGTCGCGCACGCAGACCTCCTCGAATGGCGCGGCTACGTCTCCCGAACCACCGACGGCCTGACGGACTCGTACCGCCCACTCTGACTCACACCGGGTGCAGGTCCGAGATCTTCCATCCCTGATCGGTATCGACCAGTGCCACGACGACTCTGCTGCCGGCAAGAGCGGGTGCCGGATCCGCGGTAGTGGTCGTCGTCTGGTTGACGAACATGAGCAGGGTTGCGGAATCGACGTCGACGTCGACGATCGAGGACTCCACCACGGTGGCGTCGGTCGTCACGCCCTTGTCCTTGGAGGTCGGGGCGATCACCGTCGTCGAGAGCTCACCGAACTGGTCCTTGAACTCCCCGGTGAGTGCATCGGACGCGTCGGTCAAGGCAGTATCGACCGTGTCGGGTGTGTAGGAGAGCAGACGCGGAACCTGTTCGCCTGCAACCGCCGTCGCCGCTGTCCGTGCGGCACTGATCTGCTCGTCCGTACGGGCCTCGGACCAGGTCCAGGCCGCTCCTGCGATCGCTCCGACCGTCAGCACTCCGAGAATCGACGCGGTGACCTTCGCGGTTCGTCGCGACCACCGTCCAGGACGCCTCATGCGACGAACTCCACGTTCGACACGAGCCAGGACTCGTCGATGTGTTCCAGGCTGATCTTCATGCGATACGTCCTTTCCTCCCCATCGGGAGCTTCCGTGTTCTTCACGGTGGACGTCACTGCCGCCAACACCGTCGCGGCGTTCTCGTCCGACGTGACGACGCCTGCTTCGTTCACCTGTCCCGTCGAGTCGACCTGCCCGTCACCGAGTACCTTCTCGAAACTGCCGGACACATCGGAGAATTGGTTCCGAAAATCACCCGTCGTCGATGCCAGAATGCGGTCCAGGTCATCACGAGCGGACGAGTATCGAAGCGTGACGAGATTGACCGCAGCGGCGCGGGCAGTGCTGAGCACCGCGTCGTTGCGAGCGGTGACCTCACGACCGTCGCGGCTCTGGACCGTGAACACCGTCGCCGCGGCCACTGCACTCACGAACAGTACGAGCAACACCGCGCACAGCGCGGTCAGCCGTCGGCCGGCGCCGTTGCCTGCGGTGGACGTGCTCTCTGCACTCGAATCCTCCACCGGCTCATCCTGTGTCGCTACTTCCTCAGTGGGGTCAACCGCAGATCCTGCCATGTTCGAAGCTCCTTTCCATTGTTCGTGTCGTCGACGCCGGAGAGCGTGTACATCTTTCCGTCGGGAGCGAAGAAGTTGCCCGTGGACGGGTCGTACGGCACCGATTCACCCGTGTCACGGAACCCCAACATTCCCTCCTCCGCTTCGGTCGTGGGTTCCGTTGCGGCCGGTACCGACTCGGCAACGGGCGCAGCCGGAGCGATCGGAGCGACCACGGGCGCAGGCACGGTCTGGCCGGGGCCGGTGGCACCGTTCGGGCGTGCCAACATCTCGGCCCAGGTCGAGGGCAGCCCGCGGGGGCAATTGGCCACCTCTGCTGTCCGCACCGACTGATCGGTTGCACACGGCTGGTTTCGCGCACTGCGCACCGCACGCGGATCATCCTGAGGGAGTGTGCAATACGCATTGGTGTCGGGGTCCATGGGCGAGGTGTCGGACGGGTCGCGGCGCTCGATACCACCGAACCCCTCCGTGCAGGGTGCGGGCCGCTGTGTACTGCCGAGCTTGACATCCAGTGGACCCTGACCCCGATCGGGATCTCCCCCGAGCGGGAATTCGCGGAACACGTTGCCCACAGCCGAGGACAGTGCCGGGTAGACGACCAGAACGTGTTCGATCCCGGGGAGATTGACCTGCGCAACCTGACCGACGGTCTGCAGGTTCGCCAGCATCATCGGGAGGGCCGGCTGGAGTTGGGTGAACGCAGAGCTCACCGTGTCGGCAAAGCCGGGACCGACGTCGAGGGTGTCGCGGATCTGCGCGTCGTTCGCCACCAACTGCTCGGAGAACCCGTTCAGATCCGACACCGAGGACAGCGTCTGCGGGCGAACGTCGATGCCTGTGTCCAGCAACGGTTCCGAGTCCTCGATCAAGCGAACCGTGGGATCGACGTTCGCCAACGCGAGTGAGACCAACGACTGCGACGAGTCGAGCAGCCGCGCCAGATCCGGCCCGAGACCGTTGAAGGCGTCGAACGACTCGTCGATCGTCGTACGCAGGTCTTCGCCGGGAACCGACGCCAGTAGTGCCTGGGCGTTGGACAGCAGCGTTCCCGTCGAGGTCGGCACCGACGTCGAGTCGACCGAGACTTCGGATCCGTCCACCAGGAACGGGCCGTCCTCCGATTCCGGTGTGAAATCCACATACTGCTCGCCGATGGCGGAGACGCTCTTGACGGCGGCTGCAGACGACGCCGGGATCGAATACTCCGAGTCGATCTGGAGCTCGGCAACCACATCGGTCGACGTGACCGAGACGCTGCGGACCAACCCGACGTCGATGCCGCGATACGTCACGATCGCGTTCTCGTACAGCCCCGCCGCATCGACGAAATGGGCCTCGACGGTATAGGTCCCGATCCCGGTGACCCGTTTGAGTCCGAGGTAGTTGTAGGTGACGTACGACAGGCTCACCACGGTCAGGACCAGAAACACCACCAACTGGGCACGAACGAACTTGGTCATCGCGGTTCCCCTCCGCCCACGGGAGCGAGCAACGGGTCGACGGCACCGGTGGCCGTTCGTATTCCGAGCAACGAGGCCGGGTCGGGAATGCTGCCGAGTACGTCGTTCTGCAGAGTCGGAATCGAGATGTCGAGATTCATGAACAGGTTGATGTAGTCACCGCGAATCGTGTTGGCGGCCGTCGTGACCGGGAACGGAATCGTGCCTGCAATGATCAACGAATTGGCCAGTGTGGAGCCGGTCGCAGCCAGTTCGGTCAACGTGGGAGCCAGGTTGGCCAGGTTGGCGGTCAGATCGTCCTTGCTCGCGTCGAGTGCCTCGTTCGCCACTGCGGCCGCCGATCCCACCGACCCGAGCATGTCGCGCAGCAACTGCTGCTGGTCGTCGAGCACCTCGAGCGCCGGTTGTATCGACGTCACCGCCCGGTCGATGGTGCCCGTCTGAGAAGCGAGTTCACCGCTGAGCCGGTCGAGTGAGTCGATCGCTCTGACGATGTCCTGACGCTGCGAATCGAGACCGTCGACGAAGGTGGCCACCCGGCCGAAGAGAGCGTTGATCGCTTCCTCGTTGCCACCGAGCGCAGCGTTGGATTCTCGGGTGATCGTTCTGATCTGCTGCAGTCCACCACCGTTGAGCAACAGCGAGAGCGTGGACAGCACCGCTTCGGTTTCCGGAAAGCGGCTGGTCCGCGACAGCGGGATGACGTCACCGTCGCGCAGCTGCCCGACGGTCTCCTGCCCCGCCGGCGTGGCGAGTTCCAGGTACTGCGCACCGAGCAGGCTCTTCTGCGCCAGCGTCGCCGTGGAGTTCGAGCCGAGGTACGCATCCTGCCGAAGATCGACGGTCAGTACTGCGATCGAGGAATCGACCCGAACCGATCGAACGGTTCCGATCGTGACGTTGCCCGCCTTCACCTCGGAGTTACCGACCAGGTTCTGCACGTCCGCCATCTCGACCTCGATCGTGAACACCGGCTCTCCCCCGGTCGAGTTGCCGGGAAGCGCAAAGGAATTGAGGCCGTCGAACGAGCATCCCGTGACCGCCCCCATGGCAGCCAGTGTTGCTGCAGCGGCGACGCCGCGTACACGCCTGTTCATCAGCGTTCACCTTCTTCGGGGCTGTCCGCGGCCGGTGCCGGTGGAGCCGCGTACGCAGCCACACCACCGAGTTGAGCTGCGATGTCGGCACATTGATTCTGGGGTGCTCCCACGGTCGTGAGCAGTCCGCAGATGAAGTTGAGCGGGTCGACCCGATCCGGCACCGCCAATGCTCCGGTCAGTGAATTGGCCGACGGATCCCAGATGTTGTACAGGTTGGACAATGCTGTCGGTGCCACGTGCAGCAGCTCGGCGATGTCGTCCTCACGATTGACCAGAAGCTGTGTGATGTCGACCAACTGGGTGACATCGGTACTCAACTGGTCCTTGTTGTCCGCCACGAACGTGCGCACCTGCTCCATCGCCGGAACCAGCTCCTGCAGTGCTGCATCGAATTCGGTTCTGTTGTTGTTCAACAGAGTCGACAGGTCCGCCAACTGCCGAACGAAACGATCGACTTGTTCGTCGTTGGCCGAGAGCGCGGAGACGAAAGCCTGCAGATTGCGGACCGTAGCGAAGATGTCCTCGCCGCTGTCGTTCAACGTGGTCGTCGCCTCGGACAGGCTTCGCACCGTTTCTCCCAGAGTGGAGCCGTTGCCGGACAGCGCGTCTGCCGACGAGGCCAGCAGCTCGTTGACCGAACCGTCCGCGTTGAGACCTTCCGGGCCGAGATCTGCCGTCAACTGCGAGAGCTGGTCCTTCAGTTGGTCGAACTCCACCGGAACCGCGGTGCGCTCGACGGGAATGGCGGCGCCGTCGCTCAACGTCGGCCCACCCGAATACGTCGGAGCCAGTTGAACGTAACGTCCTGTCACGAGCGTCGGGGCGACGATCGCTGCACTCGCATCGGCGGGCACGTCGTACGCGCTGTCGAACGTCAGGTGCACACGAACGGTTGCGCCCTGGGGAGTGATCGCGTCGACGGTTCCGACCGGGACACCGGCTATGGTGACCGGGTCTCCCTCGTACAGCCCGACCGAGTTGGTGAAATCGGCGGTGACGCTGATCTTCGACATATGTCCCACGGCCACGATCCCCACCGATGCGAGTAGAGCGCACACGACCAGACCTATCACGAGAGGTCCGGTGGCGGGCATCCATCGACTCGCGCGCTTCATCGCTCTCCTCCGAAGCTGTTGGGGAGCTGACCACGTAGATCGGTGGGGACGACGTTCTGGATGATCACCTGGAAGTAGGGACCGGACGCCACCGACTCGCCCAGTTGCCGTACGAACGGGGCAGCCCTGGTCAAGCTCTGGTTCAGGTTGTCGTAGTTGTTCTGCAGCAGCTGCGCGATCTTGTTCAGCTGGTCGAGTGTCGGCCCGATCTGCTCACGGTTCTCCGACACGGTCGCCGTCAACTGTGCCGATACCGATCGAATGTTCAGTAGCAGCGAGTGCACGGTGTCCGACCGCTCGTTCAACGAGGTGAACAATGCTTGGCCATCGGTGAAGAGTTGCGAGAGTTGGGTATTGCGCTCGGCGAGTACGCCGGTCACTCCGTCGGCGTGCTCGAACAGTGAGTGCAGCTCGTCGTTTCGGGACGAGACCGTCTGCGAGAGCCGGTTCACGCCCTCGAGTGATCCGCGCAGATCGGCGGGCAATCGATCGAAGACCTGACCGGCGGTGTCCAAGGTTCCCGACAGGTCCGGCACATCGGTGTCCGTGACCGTTCGGGTCAGATCCGACAACGAGGTACTGACGTCGAAGCTGGCGCGCGTGCGCTCACGTGGAATGGTCGAGCCCGGCCGCAGCACGTCGGAACCGGCCGGCTCCAGATCGAGATAGCGTCGTCCCAGCGCGGTCTGGACCTTGATGGCGGCCTCGGTTCGGTCGCCGAGAACCACGTCGGTCGTCGTCGCCGAGAACTCGACCTCGACGACGCCGTCGTCGAGTCCGATGTCGGCTACCTTTCCGACCTTGACACCGCTGATCTGCACGTCGTCTCCCGTGTGCAGACCCGAGGCATCGACGAACTCCGCTGTGTAGGTGTTGCTTCCGTTCAGGAACTGGAGCGAGTCGAAGTTGAAGGCAACGACGAGCGCGAGAACTATGCCCACTGTTCCTGCGATCCCGATGGGGACCGGGTTCCTGTCTCGGAACGGCTTCATTTCTGGTACCCCTCGATCATTGCTGGCACCTCTGCGTCGGCGATACGGCCATGGGGGTGGTGAGCTGGTCACTGAACTTGATTGCCACACCGCAGAGGTAGAAGTTGAAGAAGCTGCCGTAGGTGCCACGGCCGAGCAACTTGTACGCCTGGGGGAGCTGGCCGAGCACCATGTTCAACGTGTCGCTACTGGCGTTCAAGTTCGACGACAATGCGCCCAGCTGCGTGATGTCCTGTTGCAGAGCGGGTCTGGATTCACTCAGGACGGACGACAGCGTCGCGGTCACCGCATCGACGTTCGTGATCGCGTCTGTCACGCGCACCCGGTCATCGGACAGTCCTGTGACTATCTTCTGCAGTCGATCGATCATCGACGAGAACTGTCCGCGCCTGCTGTCGACGGTGACCAACACGTTGTTCAGGTTCGTGATCACTCGGCCGATCACCTCGTCCTTGTCCGCCAAGGTTCCGGTGAGCGAACCGATCTGCTGCACCAACGAACCGATGACCTGCGACTGTCCGTTGAGCACTTGGACGAGTGAGGACGTGAACATGTTCGTGTCCTCGGGACTGAGCCCCTGCAGCAGCGGCTTGAAGCCGTTGACGAGTTCGTCCAGATCGAGGGCCGCCTGGGTCTTGTCCAGGGGCACCGTCGATTCGTCGGGAAGGGCGTCGAGACTGCCTGGGCCCTGGGACACTTCGAGGTATCGATCACCGATGAGATTCTTGAACTTGATCGCCAGTGTGGTGCCCGAGGTCAAGACGATCGCGCGGTCCACCGTGAACGAGACCTTGCTGACGACGTTCGAGCCGTCCATCGCGAGGTCGACCGAATTCACCTTGCCCACCGGGACCCCGGCGAGCTTGACGTCCTCGCCCGACACGATTCCCGACGCGTCCGCGAACACCCCCACGAACGTCCGAGTCGGTCCGAATCTCATGTTTCCGACCACCGTTGCCAGAAGCGCGGTCGTGAGCGCCGTGATGATCATGAACACGATCAACTTCAGGCCCGGAGCTCTGGCGGTCATCGGCCGAAGATGAAGGTCGGCCCGTACAACAGTTTCAGCAACGGGGAGTCGGCGAGTTCACCGGCGGTGAACTCTCGTGTGTAGGCCTCGCTGCCGTCGTGGAACTGCACGTGCGGAGGCAGTGGATCGCTGTAGTCGACGGGAGTGCTCCGGCAGTTGGGTCCGTCGTCGAGACCTACCAGAGGCAGGTTGTTCGGGTAGGTGTACTCGGGCTGGCCGACGATGATGGTGGACTGCACGTTCAGTCCCGGCTTCGTTCCACCGATCACCTGCTCGAGCCGCGGAACGTTCTGGCTCATACCTTGGAAGAAGCACACGGTCTGTGGTGAGTACCGCGCCAACAGAGCCGTGGTCGGCCTCAGTGCGGACAGTGCTGAGATCATCGGTTCCTTTACGTTCCGGAAGAAGTCCTCGCCCGTGTTGCCCAATGCGGTGAAGCTGACCAGGAACGCAGTGAGCTGCGCCTGCTTGTCGACCACGGTGTCGCTGGTCGTGCCGACATTCGCAGCGAGAGAGAGGAACTCGGGTGTTGCGTCGGCGAAGGTATCGAGGTTGTCGGCAGTTTTCGGGATGTCGCGTTGCAGTGTGGGGATGCTGCCGTTGAACTGTGAGAGGTACCGGTCGAGATCGGTGAGCAGAGTGCCTGCCTGCTCGCCCCTACCGTCGAGGGCGGTCGCCACTGCACTCAGAGTCGCATTGACCTTCTGCGGGTCCACGACGTCGAGCAACGACACCAGTTTCGCGAACACGTCGTTGACTTCGACGGTGACGGAGCCGCCGTCGATGGTCGACCCCGGACGCAGCGAGGACGGCGACGGGTCGGCCGGCATCTCGAGTGTGACGAACTTGCGACCGAAGACCGTGGTCGGTTCGAGATGCACAGCGACGTTCGACGGGACCTTCCGAAGTTCGTCGGGCGTGATCGCGAGGGTGAGAACGGCGCTCCCGTCCCGATATTCGACTGTGTCGACGGAGCCGATCACCACCCCTCGCAGCTTCACATCCGACCCTGGATCCATGAGAAGGCCGGACCGGTCGAGTTCGAGCGTGATCGCCTCGGTTGTGGTGAACAGACCACGGTAGAACGCAGTGGACAGCCAGGCCAACGCCACCACGGCCACGATCAGCACCGCCCCGAGTACCAGATACACGGACGGGGACACCTGGCCCGCTGGGCGCGTCCGCGTGCGCGTCATCCCGAAATCCGAACGTTGGACGCAGGGCCGCCGAACACGGCGATACCGATCAGGAGGTCGACGAGCATGATGGCGATCAGCGACGTTCGGACCGCGCGCCCCACTGCCACACCGACGCCTGCCGGGCCGCCGCTGGCGTTGTACCCGTGGTAGCAGTGGACCGACATCACGATGAGCGCCATGGCAAGGACTTTCAGCAGCGACCAGAGCACGTCGCTGGGCACGAGGAAGACGTTGAAGTAGTGGGCGTAGGTGCCACTCGACTCACCTGCCAGCACCACGGTGACCAATTGTGTTGCGAGATAACCCATGATGAGCGCGATCGCGTAGAGCGGGATCACCGCCACGAAGCCGGCGATGATGCGCGTCGTCACCAGATACGGCATGGACGGCACCGACATCGATTCGAGTGCGTCGATCTCCTCGCTGACTCGCATGGCACCCAGTTGTGCGGTGAATCCGGCACCGACCGTGGCGGTCAACGCCACTCCGGTCACCACGGGAATGGCCTCGCGGGTATTGATGAATGCCGAGACGAACCCGGCGAGCGCGGCGATACCCACGTTGCCGAGAGTCTTCGTTCCCTGCTGACCGACCTCGTATCCCGCTGCCGCAGTAAGGAAACCGATGACCACGACGCTTCCGCCGATCACGGCCAGAGCGCCTGTCCCGAGTGAGACCTCGGCGATGAGTCGGACGACTTCCTTGCGATAGTGCACGATGGTGCGTCGGATCCACAGGAAACTGCGGAGATGAAAATGCACCTGCTGACCCAGTCCGACCAACGCATCCTGGGGCTTTCGCGTCGTGCGCAGTACTCCGCGAGCAAAACGGGATCCGCCTGCTCCGGATTTCGTCAACGAATCGAACACGCTCGGCCTTCCTGACTACTTCAACTGAAGTGAGATGGTCGTGATGATCGAGTTCGCGAGGAACAGCAGCACGAAGCTGAACACGACCGTTTGGTTGACAGCGTCACCGACGCCCTTCGGTCCGCCTTTGGCACGAAGACCCAGGTGGCAGGCAACCAACCCGGCGAGTAGTCCGAACACTGCAGCCTTGAGTTCACTGACGATCAGATCGCCGAAACTGGTGAGCACCGGAATGCTGGTGATGAATTGTCCTGGTGTCGCACCCTGCAGGAACACCGCGAACGTGTAGCCGCCGACCAGCCCGACAGTGGTCACCAGACCGTTCAGGAAGAGAGCCACGACCATGGAGGCGAGCACCCGTGGAACGACGAGGCGATGAACGGGATCGATGCCGAGTACTTCCATCGCGTCGAGTTCCTCGCGAATCTTCCTCGATCCCAGGTCGGCGCAGATGGCGGTTGCACCGGCTCCGGCCACCACCAGCACGGTCACGACCGGTCCGATCTCGCGAACCACAGCCAATCCTGCTCCTGCACCGGAGAAGTCGACAGCGCCGATTTCGGTGAGCAGGAGGTTGATCTGGAAGACCACGATGACGCAGAAGGGAATCGCCATCAACAGAGTCGGGACGATCGAGACACTGGCGATGAACCACGCCTGTTGCACGAATTCACGAAAGTGGAACGGCGGCTTGAACATCAAGCGAAACACGTCGAGCGCGGTCGCGTAGAAGTTACCGATCTGACGTGGGGCTCCGAGGGCAGCCTGTTCTATCACGTTTTTTACTTTGCGTTCAGAACTCACGACAAGCCGGTCCCCTCTCGATTCCTACGTCGGTTGTCCGCGGACGCATTTCGCTTCCTGCCCGCAGCGCACCCTGCCTGTCCGGCAGCGGCGACGAACCGGCTTCCCCGCGGGCCGCTCGCGCCTGTGAAGCCTGTCACAAGCGTCGGCCGATGTGCAAGGCCTAACGCTCATTAACTTTATTCTTGGATAAATTAAACCTTCGGTCGGTTTCAGGACTCCTGAAGAACGGTGAGCGCCAGCAACTCGGTGACGTGGGCCAGACGATCCTCGTCGGTTCGCTCGAGCCGGACCATGTCGGTCACCACGCGACGGGCCGCGAAGACACGAACGCGTGCGTCGTTCACGTCGAGTCCCGGCCTCGATCGCATGACTGCCTCGACCCATCGATCGACATCTCGTGCCATCGACTCACGGAGCCGACGAGCGTCTCCGAGAGGCACGTTTCCGGCTTCGGTGATGTAGACCCCGAACAACTCTCGGTTCGCGGCAGCGACTGCGCAATAGCTGCGCACCAGCACCCGCAGCTTCTCGTCGGGCGTGCCAGCCTGCGCCAGAGCCGTGCGCGCACCGTCGGCCACCATCGTCACCGCCCTGAACAGGACGTCGACCAGCAGCTCCGATTTGGACGAGACGTAGTGGTAGACACTCGGACCCGTGATTCCGGCCGCGGCTCCGATGTCGTCCACGGTCACCGCGGCGTAACCGACCCGGTAGAACAGTCCGACGGCCGCGTCCTCGACGGCCGTGACCCTCGACCCGGTCCTGCCCTCATCGGAGCCAGGGCGAGCACCATCGCCGAGAGCCCCGACACCGTCACGGCGCGCCCGAGTCCGACGAAGGTCGAAGGACAGCAGTGCGAATTCGATGTTCTCGAGCGCTTCTCTGTAGCGGGACAGATCCATGTCCACCGGGTCGGTCGATGGACTGCCCGCAACCGAGAGCATCGCGCAGGCGATCAGATGACAGTTCTCGTGGGAGAGGTCCGCGTGCGAGGCGGAGACCGATGCGGTCACGGTATGCACGATCATCGCGTAGCGGCCCTCGATCACACGTCTGTCGTCGGCATCCAGATGTCGAACTTCTCGCTGCACCAGGGTCCAGATCTCACGTCGCTCGAGCGCGACGTCGATCATCGGCGCGACGAGATGGGAGACGTCGCGATCGGCGTACTGCCGCAGCACCGACTCGGCGGGTCCGAGGGTCGACACCACCGCTGCCATCAGCAGCTGTTCCTTGGACGAGAAGTGCCGGTACAGAGCAGGTGCCGTGAGATCCACTCGTCGAGCAACTTCCGCGAGTGTCACGTCCTCGTAGCCACGCTGATGGAACAGCTCGGCCGCGACGGCGGTGATCTGTTCTCGTCGCGCCCGCCCGCGCGCCGTGACAGGCCGGGTAGCAGCGTCGTTCCGCGGAGGCATTCTTCTCGTTCCGTGCTTTCGAAGTCAGGTTCGAACAGTGCACCATATCCAGTGCTGCAACATCGGTCGGAACCGTGAATTGTGCCCGGCACATCTATAGTCGGACCATGGCACGAAAAGCGACCGCGAAGCTCACCGACGAGGGCGAACTGCCCGAATCGAAATCCGCACGGACTCGCGGCCGCATTCTGGACGCGGCTGCTCATGTGCTCAGCATCAAGGGGTATGCGGGAACGCGGCTGACCGATGTCGCGGAATACGCGGAACTTCAGGCACCGGCCATCTACTACTACTTCCCCTCGCGCGAAGAACTCATCGAGGAAGTGATGTGGGTCGGCATCGCCGACATGCGCCGGCACGTGCTCGCGGTGTTGGACGCGGTCGATCCCGCGTCGAGTCCGATGGACCGCATTCTGGTGGCGGTGGAGGCACACCTGCGACACGAACTCGAGATCTCGGATTACACGACCGCATCGATTCGCAATGCCGGTCAGCTTCCCGAGTCGATCCGAGCGCGGCAGGTGGCCGAGGAGGCCAAGTACGGCAAGATCTGGCAGAAGCTGTTCAAGGACGCTGCAGACGAGGGCCAGATTCGCGACGACCTCGATGTGAAGATGGCGCGGATGCTCGTCATCGGAGCATTGAACTGGGCGGCCGAATGGTGGAACCCACGCCGGGGCTCCCTCGACACCGTGGTCGCCACCGCCCAGTCCATCGTCTCGGCCGGCTTGTCTCCCAAAACCACGTCGACTGCTGCTGCAGCGCCGCGCAAGACAGCCGCACCGGCACGGCCCCGTCGCCGCTCCGGTCAGACCGCGATCTGACCGGAGCGAGTCGCCGGCCTCGTCACGGTCAGACTTTCGCCGCCGCGATCAGTTTGCGCTTCTCCGCGAACTCCAACGCTGCCGACCAGTCCGTCTTCTTCGAGATGAGCACGCGGTACTTCATGATGTCCGCCTGTCCGTTGACGGTGAGTGCGCCGACGACGGTCTCGCCTTTGCGGTAGAGCGCCACCCACTTGCCGGGGACGTCGACATCACCCTCCACCAGGACGACCTCGTCGGCATCGGTGATTCCGACGAATTGGATGCGGCTGTCGTACCAGTCCGACCAGAAGTACGGGACCGTCGAGTACGGCTTGGCCGCCGCCGGATCCAGTGCGTTTCTGGCCGCAGCAGCACCCTGCTCCGCCGCGCTTGTCCAGTGTTCGAGCCGCTGGTGGCGGTCGAAGAGTGGGTTGCGCCAGTTGGCCACGTCACCGGCTGCGTAGATGCCGGGAATTCCGGTGAACAGCGTCTCGTCGCACAGGACCCCGTTGTCCAGGGTCAATCCCGAGCCTTCGAGCCACCCGGTGGCAGGAACGGTGCCGATGCCGACGATCACCAGTTCTGCCGGGAGCACGGTTCCGTCGGCCAACACGACCCGCTCGACCCGGCCGTTCCCTTCGACGCGGTCCACTCCGACTCCACACCGCAATTCGGTGCCGTTACGGTTGTGCAGCGACGCGATCGCCGGACCCATCGACGGTCCGATCGCGCGCACGAGCGGAGTCGCCAGCGCCTCGACGACGGTGACGGGGATACCACGCTTGTTGGCGTTGGAGGCCACCTCGGACCCGATGAATCCCGCGCCGATGACGACTGTCCGAGCACCCGAATCCAGTGCAGCCCGAACGGCGATCGCATCGTCGATGGTGCGTAGTCCGTGCACTCCGTCGAGATGTTCGGTACCGGACAGAGCTCGCGCCTGGGCCCCGGTCGCGATGATCAGCAGATCGAACGGGATATCCGAATCCCCCACCTGCACAGTTCTTTCCTCGATACTCAACCCGGTGGCCGGGTTGCCGAGCAGCATCGTCACGTCGAGTTCTTCGGCGAAGGTCTCGGGAGTACGAAAGAAGGGGACGTCCGGGCTCGACCCGTCGACACCGGGTTCGAGATATGCCTTGGACAGCGGCGGCCGGTCGTACGGAAGATGTTTCTCGGCACCGATCAGGGTGATCGTGCCTTCGAATCCGGCTTTCCGCGCACTCTCGACCGCTCTGAGTCCGGCCAGCGAGGCACCGACGACAACCAGATGCCTGCTGTCGGCCGACACACCGGTCATGTGACGGTGACCTTGCCGGGGGTGTCCAACACGGTCAGTGCTCGATTCGCAAGGCTTCGGTGGGGCAGCCGGCAATGGCTTCCTCGACCTCGGCCAACTCGTCGGGCTCGATGTCCTCCTTGAGCGCGAGCAGATCACCGGAATCATCCACCTCGAAAAAGGCAGGTGCCAGGGATTCGCAGATTCCCAATCCGGTGCACTTCGTTCGATCGACGACGACCTTCATCGTATTTCCTTTCACTCGGCTCACCGCCCCTCTTCGGGTACGGTCAGCGACCTTCGAATTGTGGTGCTTGCTTACCGACGAACGCGGCGATGGCACCTCGCGCATCGGACGTCCCGCCGGTGATCGCAAGAGCGTCGATCTCGTCGAGCAAGTGCTCGGACAGGGTGTTGGTCGACGATTCGCGAAGTAGTCGGCGCATCTTCCCGAAGGCTCGAGTGGGGCCCGACGCAAGCGATACTGCAAGCGAGAAGGCCGTGTCGGCCAGCCGGTCGGCGTCGACGACCTCGGTCACCAGCCCCCACTCCACCGCCTCTTCGGCTCCTACCCGGTAGTTCTGGAAGAACATCTTCGCGGCACGCCGTGGTCCGACGAGCCGGGGCAGGTACCAGCTTCCGCCCCCGTCGCCGGACAATCCGATCGCTGCGAACGCCGTCGAGAAATGCGCGTTCGGAGCCGCCAGCACGAAGTCGGCGGCAAACACGAAGCCGAGACCGCCGCCGGCAACGGCACCTTGCGCAGCAGTCACGATGGGTACATCGAGCATGCTGAACAGCCGAAACGCTTCGTGGAACGGGCCGGTCATCCGCCGCAGCAGCGGTCCGATCTGCTCGGGGTCGCCGTCGACGAAATAGGTGATGTCGCCGCCGACAGTGAGGTTGGTTCCCGATCCTTCGATGAGCACCGCTCGCACGGTCGGATCCGCCGCGCACCGTCGGGCCACTTCGAGCGTGTCCTCGGCCAGGGCGAGATCGATGGCGTTGCGCTGTTCGGGCCGATCGAGGGTGATGCGCGCAACCGACTGTTCGACGCGATATCGGATGGTCGTCAGCTGCCGTTCGCCCCGCGATGTTCGATCGACTGCCTCGTGCCAGCGTTGTGAGTCGGTCAGCTGCACCAGTTTCGAGACTTTGCCGTCGACGAAGGTCAGCACGTGTACGAACTCCGCGTCCAGGGCGGCACCCGTCGACCTACCGGTGCCGACATACCTTCCCGCCACGTAGAGCCGTCCGTCCTCGAGCCCGACGAATTCTTCCGGGCGGGCCGCCGCCGAATATTCCTTGGCGATGCCACCCCAGAAATTCCGCCGCATGTCTGCCGCGTCGGAGTAGTCTCCGCCGAGGCCGAACGGGAGCCCCTCCGTTGCGTGGCCACGGAAGCTGGGATGCAGGACGTTCTTCAGCACCTCACGGTCACCACTGGCCAACGCCGCATACAGCGCGCGAGCGGTCTCGATCGGTCCGGCCTCCGCCATGATGCCCCTTCGTCGTGGTTGTCGAATTTAATATAAATAAAAATAGCCTCGCCCGTCAAGGCGCTGCTCGACTATCGACTCGGCGAGTTGCCGACGACCGAGACGAAGGAGACGCAACCGCCGGGACGACCACCCAGATTGTGCGTCAGCGCCAGCCTTGGATCGTCCAATTGGCGACGCCCTGCGCGCCCGGAGAACTGCAACCAGCACTCGTAGAGCATCCGCAGCCCGCTGGCACCGACCGGATGCCCGAAGGACTTCAGGCCGCCGTCCGGGTTGACGGGAAGGCTGCCGTCGGAGTCGAAATCGCCGGCCAGCATCTCCTTCCAGGCCTGTCCCCGGTCACTGAAACCGAGGTCCTCCATCAGGACGATCTCGGTCGGAGTGAAGCAGTCGTGCACCTCCGCCAGCGACAATTCTCGGCGCGGATCCTCGATACCTGCCTGCGCGTAGGCGTCGCGTGCACTGTGGACCACCTCGGGGAAGGTCGTGAAGTCGTAGGCCGGATCCACCGCACCTCGCATCGGCCCCGCAGCCAGCGAGAGGCCTTTGACGTACATCGGTGTGTCCGTGTAGTTCAGCGCGTCCTCGGCCCGGACGATCAGCGCGCAGGCAGCCCCGTCGGACACTCCCGAGCAGTCGAAGACACCGAGTCTCCCTGCCACCTTGGCGGCACCTTCGATCTTCGAGCGTTCGACTTCCTTCCGGAACTGAGCCTTGTCGTTCTTCGACCCGTTGACGTGGTTCTTCCACGCCACGTGCGTCATCGCGCTGCGCATGTCGTTCGGATCGACGCCGTACTTCGCGCAGTAGGCAGGATCGAGCAACGAGAACGCCGCCGGCGCCGTGAGTGACAACTCACTGGCTGTGCCGTCCGCAGGCGGATCCGCACGCAGCAAACCCGAGAAGCCCGAGTCCTTGAGCTTCTCGACGCCGACGGCCATCACCGTGTCGTAGGCACCGGAGGCGACCGCGTAACACGCATTGCGGAAGGCCTCGGAGCCGGTGGCGCAATAGTTCTCGACCCGGGTGACGGGTTTGTAGTCGATGCCCAACGGCCTGCTCAACGCCAGTCCGGACTGTCCGGATCCGAGAGTGCCGAGCCAGTACGCGTCGACGTCCGCCAGGCTCAGCCGTCCGTCGGCCGGCAGACATTCCTGCACGGCATCGATCACGAGATCGTCGGCGGATTTGTCCCACCGCTCACCGAAGGCGGTGCAGCCCATCCCGACCACCGCAACACGGTCTCGAATCCCATTGCTGGTCATACCGACTCCTCCACTGCGGAACGATCCTCGCTCACCGGTCGCGCCTTCCAGAAATAGTTGTGCACTCCACCCGCGGTGAACAGCCGTCGAAACGACAGCTCGACGCGACTTCCCACCGTCACCGAGGACGCCGCGCCGTCGGCGACCTCCAGTGAGTACCGGCCACCGCCGTCGAAGTCGACGACGGCCTCCACCACCGGAGGCGACGGCGAGAACGCCAGGCGATCGATCGTCGACGTAGCCACCGTCCCGCGCGCACCTCGCCGAGATTCCGGGTGCATGGAGTCGACGCTGCCGCAACCGCGACACACTCTCGCGGGCGGAAGGTGGACGAATCCGCAGCGATCACAACCGGATCCGACGAATGCGAACTTCCATGCCGTCGCGCGCCCCGAGGGCGGCGCGGCCGGTCGATCGGGTTCGGGCCGTCGCGGCGGCTCACGGTCGAGGAGCCCACGCCACGACAGGTAGGTCAGATACGAGATCCGGTGTCCCCCGCTGCGTTGTTCGGCAACAGGACGTCTCGCACGATGGTTCACGATGCCGGGAAGGACGCGCAGAACCAGAGCGTCGCATCCGTCGACCGCGGACAGGACCAGAACGGTCTCCCCCGGCGCAGCCGAGTCCAATACCTCCGCCAGCGCGATCCCCACGTCGGCAGCACCACTGAACCCCAACGTCGACGTGACCGTCGAGACGGTTCCGGAGGCCAACGCGGTCAGCCGCTTTCGAATTCCACTGTTCGGCGAGGTGAGTACGACGTGGTCCGGTGCATCGACACCCGCGGCAGCGAGCGCCCGGCGCTGCACCTCCGCGATCAACGGGGTGTACTCCTCCTGGCCGTAGCGCTCTTCCCACTGGCTCCCGCCGATCGACGCCGGATCCCGCCAGCGATCGAGGAATTCGAGCGTCGACGACGCCGTGGACAGCAATGCTGCGATTCCGGCGCCCTGTTCGGTGGTCTCGGCGAAGACGAACGCAGCTCCGCCGTCGCCGCCCGACCGTTCGTCCGAGGAACCGGGTCGTCCGGTCCGCACGTCGGACATGACGGCCATACCGCCGGATTCGGCCGCGCACCTGATGGCGGCCATCGACGACTTTCCGGTGCCACCGAAATCCGCGCAGAACACGTCGGAGGGCAAACCCAAGGCAGCATGAACTGCAACGGCATTGGTCTTGTCCGCGTATGCGTGAGACGAGCTCGCGAAGTACACCGTTGCCGGTACGTACTCCGCCGCCGACGCGGCGGAGGCTGCCTCCACGGCGATGGTCGTGCTGTCCTCGTCGAACGAGGCCACCACCCGATCTGCTCCGCCCACTCGGCCACCGATGTCCTCGGGTGCCAGTCGGTAGGTGGGGAGGTAGGCGGCGTAGGACACCAACTCGGCAGTCATGTCAGGCCCTCTCGAACATGGCGGCGATTCCCTGGCCGCCGCCGATGCACATGGTCTCGAGTGCGTACCGCCCCCGGCGACGCTGCAGTTCGTTGAGCATCGTCGTCATGATGCGTCCGCCGGTGGCACCGATCGGGTGCCCGAGGGAAATACCGGAACCGTTGACGTTGAGTCTGGAATCGACGTCGTCGAGTGTCAGACCCCAGCCGGACAGCACCGCCAGAACCTGTACAGCGAAGGCCTCGTTGATCTCGATCAGATCCAGATCCGCGAAACCCAGGCCGTTCTTGGCGAACAACTTCTGCACTGCGCCGACCGGTCCGATCCCCATCATCGACGGCTCGCATCCGACGGCCGCCCAACTGTGCAGGAAGCCGATGGGCTCGAGACCCAACTCGTCCAACCTGTCCTCGGCCACGACCAGACAGGCACTCGACGCGTCGTTCTGCTGGGCCGCGTTTCCCGCGGTGACCGTTCCCCCGGCGATGAGGGGACGCAGGCGAGAGAGAGTCTCGATCGACGAGTCGGGTCGAACCCCCTCGTCCCGGGTGACCGTGATCGGATCACCCTTGCGCTGGGGAACATTCACCGGGACGATCTCGGCGTCGAACGAACCGTCCGCCCATGCTCGAGCGGCGGCGCGGTGACTGCGCACCGCGAACTCGTCTGCCCGCTCTCGGGATATCTCGTACTTCTGCGCCAGATTCTCGGCCGTTTCGATCATTCCGCTGATACGCCCGAACCGCCATTCCGGCTGCGACCGTTCCCGCCCGCGATCGAGCCGGTCGTACAGTGCGAGATTTCCCGACCGAGAACCCCAGCGAGCCGAGGTGGTGTAGTGCTCGATGTTGCTCATCGACTCCACCCCACCCGCAAGGACGACGTCCGCCGCGCCCGTCTGGATCATCATCGACGCGGTGACCACCGCTTGCAGCCCGCCCCCGCATCGCCGGTCGGTCTGAAAGCCAGGAACTGCCACCGGGAGTCCGGCATCGAGCGCAGCCCATCGTCCGATACACGGGGCTTCGGAGTTGGCATACGACTGCGCGAACGCCACGTCCTCGATCCGTTCGGGATCGACTCCCGACGCAGCCACCACGGCCTGGATCACCGCCGAGGCCAGGTTTTCGGCCGGAACCGGGCGCAGGGCACCGCCGAAGGCACCCACCGGGGTTCTCAGTGGTGCCACGATTGCTGCGCGTCTCATCTGACAGTTCCTCTCGTCAACTGATGTTCTCCTCGAAGAATCGGCTCGGCCGCGGCCGCGAGTTCGCCGCGGTGCACCGGGTCGGCCAGCCTCAGCATTTCCTCGACCCGGCGTTCGAGCGACAACCCCCGAAGGTCGGCAATGCCGTTCTCTGTCACGATGATTGCCGCGTCGGCCCGCGGTGTGCTGACCGGACCGCCGAGTGCGGCCACGATTCTGCTCAGCCCGCGGGCCGACGATGGCAGAGCCACGATCGGTAGTCCGCCACGTGATGCGGCCGCACCGCGCAGGAAGTCCATGGCCCCGCCGACTGCACCGACATACTTCCCCGCCGCGACCTCGGCATTGACCGCTCCGAACACGTCGACCTCGATGGCCGAGTTGATCGCGGCAAGAGCATGCTGCGCGGACAGTATCGCCGAATCATGGGTGTAGCCGGTCGATCTGACGTTCACGGCGGGGTTTCGATCCACGAAGTCGAAGAGTCGACGCGTACCGGTGACGAACCCCGCGACGGCAATGCCGCGGTCGAGCGACTTCCGTGCTCCGGTGGCCGCCCCCGACTCCATCAATTCCATGGCGGCTTCGTTGAGAACGCCACTGTGGATACCGAGATCGCGTCGACCGTGCAGCTCACGCAACACTGCCTCGGGTACGGCACCGATCCCGAATTGAAGGGTCGCTCCGTCCTCGATCAACGACGCCACGTTCCGCGCCACTGCGTGCACGACGTCGCTCGCGTGAGCCGATTCCATCTGCGCCGGCTCACGCGAGCTGCGAACGGCCGCGGTCCACTCCCCTGGGCCGAGAGTCCTGGCACCCGCGACCACCGGTGCCCTGTCGTTGATCTCGACGATCACGACGGCGGCCGAATCGATGACGGCGGAGAGGTAGTCGTCGGTCAAGCTCATCGAATGTCGACCGGTCTCGTCGGCAGCCGAGACCTGAACGAACACCACATCGGCCCGCGCCGGACCGGACGTCAACAAGTCCGGAATGCGCGAGTAGTGCACCGGTGCGATCTCGAGCAATCCTGCCTGGTGCAGTGCGGCATTGCTGCCGGTCCCGCAGTACGAGGACAACGAGAGTCCGTCGACCGACTCCGGCTGCAGGATCGACCGAGCCGGAATTCCGACAAAACAGCGAACGGCACCGATCTGATGGCGTTGTGCAACAAGACGTTCGGTCAAGGTCTGCGGCTCACCGCACGCCTGACCCCATACGATGCTGTCGCCGGGCCGAACGAATCGCGTGAGATCGAGTGACTGTTCTGCGCCGATCACGCTACCCGGCACTGTTGTTGTTCCATCGGTCGGACGACGGATCGAGCAACTGATTCAGATGGCCGTCGCTGAGCCATACGATGGTCTCCAGTTCCAACGCATCGAGAAACCGAACCCGCCCGGTCCGCAGATCCTCCAGACGAAGCCGAATGCCGTTGCCGGAGCGGTCGAACGTCACCTCGACTTCGGCGAACTCGCTGCCGACGATGTCGCCGGGCGAGGTACCGCCTGCGTCGGAACTGCCTGCCCCCACCACCGTCATATCAAGAAACCCATTGTGGCAACGGCTTTGTCGTGATCGACGAGCACGACCTTCTTGTAGGCCAGCGCGAAGCCGGTCTCCGTTCGTCGCAGCCGATACGTGGTGCGTCCGCCCCAGATCTCGTTGCCTCGTGTCCTGGACTCGAAGACGATGAAATTGCACCCGACCTCGATATCGACATCGCCTGCCGCGGAACGACGGCCGCCCAGAATCTCGACGTTGGACAGCAGGCGACGCATGTGCGACGGCGGTGCCTGGGCATACCGCTTTCCGGTACGAACCTGCTTCAGCCGAGTCGAAATACGATTCCTGTTGTCGTAGATGATCGACACACAGGTCAGCGGGTCCGAGTCCATGTCCGAGGCGGGGACCCAGTAGATGGCGTCGTCGGTCCACAGCGCCTCCCAAGAGTCGTAATCGTTCTCGTCGGCGAATCGTGCTTCCCGATAGAGGAACTGCTCGACCTCACGAAGATCGGTTCCTGCCGGCACATCGACGAGTCCGTCGGCGATCTCTGCTGTTTTCACTGGTCGGCCTCCATCAGTTTCTTGTAGTGAGCCCAGAAGCCGCGCATCCCGACCTCGTCCGTGGCCGTGCCGATCGTGAACCCGTTCTCGTCGGTCTGCTCGCGATGGATACCGCGACGCACGTCGAGCCACTCCGGTGCGAGCATGCCGACGCCGCGCTGGTTTCGCTCGTACATCTCGGTGTCGTCCGCGAGCAGCATTCCGGCCGGTCCGACGGAGCCGATCGACTGAGAGATCATGCGCTTGTTCAGTTCCGGCGCTCCGGCGAGCTGCACCGCGGTTGCATACTGCACGCACTCGTCCGCGGCGACAGGCTGAATGTTGAAGACCTGGATCTCGGCGATGAACAGGTTGGGGAACACCATGACGTGGGGTGCGCCCTCGACGAGAATTCGTTCGGCATCCTCACCGTGACGGGCCCGGATCGCCTCGACGTAATCCGGTACCCGAAATTCCGTGGTACCGAACCAGCGCATCGGTTCGTCGAACTTGCGGAACTCCGGTCGAAGGTCGTTCTCGCTGTGGCCGTTTCCGAGGTTTCGCGTCACGGCCGTCGACGCATCGCTGTACAGCGCGCCGATCGGCGAGCCGGTCACGCCGAATATCGATCCGTGGACGAATTGCGGGTGATAGCCGTCGGTCTCGTTCTCGGTCAGCAGCTTCCAGTTGGCCTTGGTCTTGTGTTGCAGCCACCCTGCGGTGAGTTCGACCTTTCCCTCGGGCGAGAGATTCGCGAGCCGATCGATCTCACCGGCGGCTCCGCCCAGGTGCTCGACGAGGCTGGGTCCGTCCTGCGCGAAGCTGCCGAACACGAAGCCCTGGTAGGACGCGACTCGTGGGACCTTTCCCATGGTCAGGTCGAGGTTGTTCTTACCGCCGTACCCCTTGTTGTACGGATACCCCAGCAGCTCACCGGTGTTGCGGTACGTCCACCCGTGGTACGGGCAACGGAACGAACTCGAGTTGCCGCGCGCGTCGTCGCACACCAGATTCGCTCGGTGTGCACACCGGTTCAGCAACAGATGCACCTCGCCGTCGCGGTCACGGGTCATGACCACGTCCTGCAGGCCGAGCTTCTTGCGGATGTAGTCGTTGGGCTCGGGGATCTCACTTTCGTGACCCACGAACACCCATGTGGTGTACCAGATCCTGGCAAGTTCCTCGGCGAAGATCTGTTCATCGGTGTAGAGCGATCCGTGCACGCGGGTCGGCTCGATCAATCGGGAGCACTTCGACTCCCCGGACGGACTTCCGGTACCGGTGGTGTCCATCCCTGCGGGGACGACTGCGGTCATACTCCACTTCCTTCCATGGATTGGGCTGCTGCCGCTGTCGCCAGCTGCACCAGTCGAAACTTCTGCACTTTGCCGGTCGGGGTTGTCGGAAGCTCCTCGGCGTCGAGGAAGACGACCTTCTTCGGTACTTTGAATCGCGCCAGATTCGATCGGCACAGCTCGATCAGCTCGGCTGCTGTGACGGTCGAGCCGGGTGCACGAACCACGACGGCACAACCGATCTCGCCCCATCGGTCGTCCAACAGGCCTATCGCGAAGACCTGGCTGATGCCCTCGTGTGCCGCGAGCAGATCCTCGATCTCCTTCGGCATGACCAGCTCGCCGCCGCTCTTGTAGAGCTCCTTGCTGCGCCCGGTCACCTGGAGGTACCCGTCGTCTCGGACCAGGCCGAGGTCGCCCGAGTGGAGCCACCCGCCCCGCAGTGCCGCCGCAGTTTCCTCGGGCTTGTTCCAGTACCCCTTCATCGTCGAGGGACCCGAGGACACCAGTTCGCCTTCGGAGCCGTTCGGCTGCAGTTCACCGGTGAGCGGATCGACGGTGCGATAGACCACCAACGAGTCCGATCCTTCGATGCTGGCCGCGCCGGCGAGTTTGGGCCGGCCGACGGTATCGGATGTGAGGGAGAGCGGGTCCTCGGGCAGCGTGAGTGTCATTGCCCCGCCGCACTCGGTCATGCCGTATCCGGTCACGATCTCGGAGACGCCGAATTCACGTTCGACCTTCTCCCACAGCCACACCGGGGCCGGGGCCGATCCGCACAGGATCGCGGTCAGTGACCGGAGATCGTACTTGTGCCGGTCGGCATGTTCGACGATCGCCACAGCCATCGTCGGCACGCAGAGAATGTCCGTTGCCCCGAATCGTTCGATTCCCGCGAGATAGCCGACGGGGCTGAACGAGGTCTGGGGAACGATGGCACCGCCGACGAACATGACCGACAGCAGACCCTCGACGTAGCCGAACATGTGATAGCACGGTAGCGAGAACAGGATTCGACGTCCGTCCTCGTACGCTCTGGTCAGGGCGGACGCGTACCCGGTGCGCAGCACCGCATCGTGGGTGACGAGTACACCTTTGGGCGAACCTGTGGTCCCCGAGGTGTAGAGCATGTCGCCGATGTCGGTCGGATCCGCACCGTGGCCCACGGCCGCGTCGGCATTCTCGATGCCGAGGTCCGACAGGTCGGCCACGGTCATGGCACTCACGCGTCGAGTACCGCCGGTGTCGAGCACGACGACCGAACGCAGAGCGGGCACCGCGTCGGCGGCCGAATCGGGCCGTGTCGCGAACGACAGGGAATCCCACCCCGGTGCGATTTCGTCGAGCATGGCCACGTAATCGAGCGTCGAGTACGCGTTCATCGTGATCAGCACCCGGCACTCGGACTGCTGCAGAACGTATTCCAGTTCGTTCTGGCGGTACAGATAATTGAAGGGGATGGCGATCGCTCCGACGCGCGCGATCGCGAACTTGAGGGGGACGAACTCGGGGTGGTTGGCCATGAGCAGGCCGACCCGATCACCTCGCTGGACCCCGAGCGAGGCCAGGCCGTCCGCAAGGCGGCGTGACTGTTCGGCCACGTCGGAGTACGAGTACGTGACCTCCTCCGTCAGCACCAACGGACGGTGCCGATAGCGATCGGCGCACTCGTCGAGCCAGCCGTCCAGAGTGCGTGGTATCCACTCGGGATGCTCGCTCATCAGCGCACTGCGCCGATCCTCGATACCGGTAGTCATGCCAGCCTCACTTTATTCTCCGTTAGATTAATAAATGTACCCGAGCGCAGAGAACCGTTCATCCCTCACCGACCCACGAATTGCGGTCGACGTCTCGCATGAAATGCCTGCACACCCTCGGCGAAGTCCTCGGTGTCGAACAGAACCGCTTGGTTCTCCACTTCCAGATCGAGCCGCGCGTCGCGGTCGACGATCCCGCTCGCCAATGTCGCCTTGATCGCCGCCAACGCCAACGGGGGACCTGCTGCCGCAGCGGCCGCATCGGACAGCGCGGCGTCGAGAGCGGCACCGGGTTCGACGACGGAATCGACCAGACCGAGTTCTCCCGCTTCCGATCCCGAGATGCGCCGCGGGAACATCAGCAACTGCTTCGCTGCTGCGACTCCGATGCGATCGGGCAGGCTGGTGAAGATTCCCATGTCCCCTGCCAGCCCCACCCCGGTGAACGTGGTGCCGAACAGGCTGTCTCGCGCGGCGACCACACGATCGCAGGCCAGCGCCAGCGCCGTGCCCGCCCCGAATGCCGGGCCCTCCACGGCCGCGATCACCGGCTTACCTCGCCAGAGTGCACGAATCACCCGCTGCGCCGCCTGCGCTCGCGGGCGGGTCAGCTCGGGAGCTTGCCGCGCCATCGTCGAGATGTCACCACCCGAGCAGAACGCCCCGCCTGCACCGGTCAACACGATCGCTCGCACCGAGTCGTCGTCCATCGCCGCTTCCACTGCCTCGGCAAGGACTACGCGCAGTGGCATGTCGATCGCGTTCTTCACCCGCGGACGGTTGAGTGTGAGAACTCGGACGCTGTCTCGATCCTCGACCGTCACCAGGGTGTGTTCGTCCGTCGTCACAGTTCGACTCACCGCCCGACGAACGTGGGGGTACGACGCTCGAGCACGGCCGCCAGTCCTTCGAGCGCGTCTGCCGTTCCGGACAGCTCCGATACCGTTCGCGCTTCTTCTGGAAGCTGACCTGCCACGCCTGCACCGATACCGGCCCACACCAACCGCTTGGTCGCGGCCAGCGCGAGAGGGGGCAGCTGCGCCAGTCCGAGCGCGAGTTCGTCTACTGCGCTGGGCAACTCGGCATCGGGGACGACCGACGTCACGATTCCGCAGTCCTTGGCTTCCGCCGCCGACAACACCGAGTTGGTGAGCAAGATTTCCATCGCCTTGCGCAGTCCGACGAGCTGGGTCAGCGTCACCGTCACGCCCGCATCCGGTGCCATCCCGACGCGGACCGCGCCGGAGAAGAACTTCGCCGACTCCGTTGCTATCACCAGGTCGGCTGCGCACACCAGGCCGAAACCCCCGCCGCCTGCGGCGTATCCGTGGACCGCGGCGATGACCGGGACTTTCAGCTGAATCAGTGCAGATGTGGCGATCTGCAGCCACGCCGTGGCTTCCCGAAGATATTCCGGTAGGTCGGCTCCCTTGGACTGGAAGGTCTTCACGTCACCGCCGGTGCAGAAGTTCCGGCCTTCCCCGGAGATGACGACGACCTTCACGGTGGGCTCGGAGTGGCATCGGAGAATCGCTGTGTGCAGCGCGACCAGGAACTCGACGTTCATTCCGTTGGACGATTCCGGGCGATTGAGCCGCAGTCGCGCGACGCCCGAATCCTCGACCTCCAGCAGTACCGGACCGGTCTCGATCAATGTGTTGCTCACTGTCATCGAACTCCTCTTCCTCGGGGATGCGTTGGACTACCTGCTGTTGAAGCTGGATACACCGGAGCCCCCGGCCTCGCCGGATATGTGGGCGACAACGGCCTCGCGTTCCATGGCGAGGCCCTCGCTCAGAGATGTCGCGGACCCATCGCACACCAACCGTTTGATGCCCACGAGTGCGTCCCTGCGCTTTTCGGTGAGTCTCCGAACGAAACCGTCAACACCGGAATCGAATTCGTCGGGCTCGAACCCGCGATAGGCAATTCCCCACTCGACTGCATCCCGGCCCGACAGACGATCGCCGGAGAGGATATGCCCCAGTGCTCGTTGCCTTCCGACAAGTCGAGGTAGCCGCTGCGACCCGCCACCACCGGGTACCTGGCCGAAATTCGAGTGATTGTCCGCGATCTTGGCGTCGTTGCGTACCAGCACTATGTCGGCGGCCTGCATGAACTCGAATCCGCCTGCCATGGCGTAGCCCTCGACGACGGCGACGACCGGCACCTCGACCTCCGAAATCGCGGCGCAGGCCGCGCCGAAGTTGTCGAACAGGGGTTGCAATGCCGCCGGGCCCGACTCCCGCAATCTCTCGACCTCGCCGAAGTCGCCACCGACGCAGAAGTTTCCGCCCCGGCCGCGAACGACGACGACGCAGACATCCGGCCGAGTTCCCAGGGTCCGGATCGCATCCTCCAACTGACGACCAAGCTCGATCGTGATGGCATTCATCTGTTCGGGCCGATTCAGAAAGACTCGGCCGACGCGGCCGTCCACGACGGTGTCGACGACGCTCACATCAATCGACCTCCGCCGACCTCGAGGACGCCGCCGGTGATGTAGCTCGACAACTCACTGGCGAGGAAGAGCACTGCATTGGCCACTTCCCGAGGTTCTCCCGCGCGCTTCATCGGGATCGCGGCCTCGCGCTCGGCGAACACCTCGGGCGGCATCGCCTCGGTCATCGCCGTTCGGATCAGCCCGGGCTGTACCGAATTCACCCGCACGTTGTGGTGTGCCAACTCCTTGGCCGCTGCCTTCGTCAGGCCGACGATGCCGGCCTTGGCGGCGCTGTAGTTCGTCTGGCCGGGATTGCCCGACTTCCCGGACAGGGACGAGATGTTGATGATCGACCCGGACTTCTGCTCGCGCATCACGGCCGACGCTGCCCGAACACCGAGCCAGGTACCACGCAGATGGACGGTGATCACAGCATCGAAATTGTCGACCGTCATCTTCTTCAGGGACGCGTCCCGCGTGATTCCTGCGTTGTTGACCATGATGTCGAGGCTGCCGAAATGCTCGACGGCCCTCGCCACCAGGGAGTCGACCGCGGACTCGTCCGTGACGTCCGCACCGACTCCGATTGCGCGGTCACCGAGGGCCACTGCAGCTGCAGTGGCGGCTGCGGCGTCGAGATCCGCCAGGACGACCGACGCACCACCTGCGTACAGCACCCGAGCGATCTCGAGGCCTATCCCCTGGGCTGCACCGGTGACGATCGCCGTCCTACCCTGCACCAGGGCCACGTCCACTACGTGCCCGCTCATCCGATGTACCGCACGACGGACTCGATGACGCTCGCCGGCTTGGTGGCACCCTCGACGTTCATCGTCGTCACGAACACCGCCTGCACCGCACCCTCCAGGCTCTGCACACTGTCGATCCGGGCGGAGGCCGAGAGCCGGGCACCGACACGAACCGGGCTGGGAAAACGCACCTTGTTCATTCCGTAGTTCACAGCCATCGAAATGTTGTCGACCCGGTAGAGCTGGTTCAGGAACAGCGGCAGCAGCGACAGCGTGAGCAGGCCGTGGGCGATGGTGCCTCCGAACGGCCCGGACGCAGCTCGCTCGGGATCGACATGGATCCACTGGTGATCGCCGGTTGCATCGGCAAACAGATCGACCCGCTCCTGGTCGACGACCAGCCAGTCGGTGGTTCCGAGATCGCATCCGGCTGCGTCCTTCAGCTCGTGCAACCCCTCGAAGATCTTCATGCAGCGCCCCATCTCGTAGGTATAGTATTTGAATTGAATCTAAATTAAAGTAAGCGTCCAGTCAATCGTCGGACGGCAGCGAAGGGGCAAGAATGGATCTCGGATTGGTCGGCGCGCGGGTGCTGGTGACCGGAGGCGCGTCCAACATCGGACGGGGCATCGTCCACGCCTTTGCGGAGGAAGGCTGCCGGATCGTCATCAGCGACATCGACGGCGAGCAGGCGGACAGAGTTGCCGCAGAAGCCCTCGCCCTGGGTGCGGAGTCCGCGCTGGTCTGCGCGGGCGACCTGACCGACCCGGACGCCGCCGACGCAGCCGTCGACACGGTCACGAGCAACTGGGGCGGCATCGACGTCCTGGTCAACAACGCGGGATGGAGCGTGCCGGGGTTCCTGAGCGAGGACACCGATCGCGCACGCTGGCAACGGACCGTCGAGGTGAATTTCTACACCGCGGTAGCAACCACCCAGGCAGCCCTGAAGCCGATGACCGAGGCGGGGTGCGGCTCGATCGTCTTCATCGCCAGCGACGCGGCATTCGGACAGATTCGCCAGGGGATCTACGGGGCCACCAAAGCGGCGGTGGTCGCGCTGGCCCGAACGACCGCAAAAGAGCAGGGCAGGAACGGAATTCGATCCAACATCGTCTGCCCCGGCCTGGTCATCCCGGACGGACCGGAGGCGGTGGGCAGCGGAAGCCTGTGGTCGGTCGGCCAGGACGCCGTCTTCAACGACAAGCAGATCGAGTATCTACGGAAGGACACTCCCCTACGCCGGCTGACGACCGCCGACGACGTCGCCAAGTCGGTTCTGTGGCTGTCCTCCGAATCCGCCGCCCGCCAGGTGACCGGTCAGATGTTCTCCGTCAGCGGCGGATACACGATGCCATGAGCACGCCGTGAAGCCGAGCAACACCAGAACCTCGTCGCTCACCCGCGATCGCGGCGATGCCACTCGCCAGCGAATATTGAGCGCTGCGGCCACGGTGTTGAGCACCAAAGGGTATGCAGCCACCCGATTGTCCGATATCGCCGCCGAGGCCGACGTACGAACTCCCGGCGTCTACTACTACTTCGCGTCTCGGGACGAATTGATCGCCGAGGTCATGCGAGTGGGTCAGCGTCGAGTGCGCGAGCACGTCGAGTCCGCCCTGGCCTCGGTTCCAGATGATGCCGGGCCCCGTGAACGAATCCGAGTTGCGGTCGAGGCGCACCTGCGGGTGGAACTCGAGTTGTCGGAGTTCGCCACGGCGGTCACCCGGAACACCAGCCAGCTGACTGAACAGGTCCGCGGCGCCCAGCAGGCGGAGAGCGACAGGTACCACCGGATGTGGCGCACGCTCCTCGAAACCGCACGCAGCGAGGGCCTGCTCCTACCGGACCTCGACCTCGGGATTGCGCGCATGCTCGTCATCGGGGCACTGAACTGGACGCCGGAGTGGTGGCGCACCTCGACCGACTCGATCGACGTGTTGGTCGCCACTGCGCAAAGCATCGTATGCGCCGGGCTTTTCGGGATCCCCGCAGATCCGGGCGACGGTGGTTCCACTTTTGAGTCTATGTTAAATTCTTGAAATATCGTCAGCAACCAGGAGGACACATGCCCGAGGCCTATATCGTCGACGCCACCCGTACCGCTGTGGGACGCCGCAAAGGAGGTTTCGCACAGTCACATCCGGCCGACATGGCCGCACACGTCATCAAGACGCTCGTCGAGCGCAATTCGTTCGATCCCGCCGCGATCGACGACGTGATCCTCGGTTGCCTGGACAACATCGGCTCGCAGGCAGGCGACATCGCCCGGACCGCAGCCCTCGCTGCCGGTCTGCCGGAAACGGTTCCCGGCGTCACGATCGACCGCCAGTGCGGATCCGCCCAGCAGGCAGTACATTTCGCTGCACAGGGCGTCATGAGCGGCACCACCGACCTGATCGTCGCCGGCGGCGTCCAGAAAATGAGCCAGTACCCGATTCTGAGCGCCTTCACCGCCGGCGAGCCCTTCGGCTCCACCGATCCCTGGACCGGTTCCGACGGCTGGGCCGCTCGATACGGCAGCGAAGAGATCTCCCAGTTCCGCGGAGCCGAGATGATCGCCGAGCGCTGGAACATCAGCCGACAGGACAGCGAGGCGTTTGCGCTGCGCAGCCACCAACGCGCGCTTGCTGCCATCGCCGCCGGGCACTTCGAGCGGGAGATCACCCCGTTCGCAGGGATCTCGACGGACGAGGGCCCGCGCGCCGACACCACCCTCGAGAAGATGGCCTCGCTGCAGACTCTCACCCCGGGCGGCACCCTGACTGCCGCTGCCGCAAGCCAGATCTCGGATGGCTCGGCCGCCCTGCTGATCGCCTCGGAGGACGCCGTCGCACAGTACGGCTTCACTCCGCGTGCCCGTATTCACCACATGTCGGTCCTCGGAGCAGACCCCGTGATGATGCTGAGCGCTCCCATTCCGGCAACACAGCACGCCCTCAAGAAGACGGGCATGTCCATCGACGACATCGACGTCGTCGAAATCAACGAGGCATTCGCGCCGGTCGTGCTCGCCTGGTTGGCCGACATCGGTGCCGACCCGGCGAAGGTCAATCCCAACGGCGGCGCGATCGCTCTCGGTCACCCGATCGGCTGCACCGGGGCACGGCTGATGGTCTCGATGCTGCACGAGCTGGAGCGCACCGGCGGACGCTACGGCCTGCAGACCATGTGCGAGGGCGGCGGCCAGGCCAACGTCACCATCATCGAAAGGCTCTGACATGGATCGTCAGCTCTATACCGAGGATCACGAGATCTATCGGGAATCGGTGCGCGACTTCCTCGCTCGCGAGGTCGAGCCGCACAAGGACAAGTGGGACGAGGCCCGGTGGATCGACCGCGAGGTCTTCGCGAAGGCCGCCTCGCAGGGCTTGTACGGAATCCAGATCCCCGAGCAGTACGGCGGTTCCGGCGAGACCGACTATCGATACCGCATGGTCGTGTGCGAGGAAGTCGCCCGCATCAACGCACTGTCGTTCGGCCTCACCGTCGCTCTGCAGGACGACCTGTTCCTGGCGTACCTGCTCGATCTGACGACCGACGATCAGAAGCAGCGGTGGCTGCCCTCGATCGCCTCCGGTGAGAAGATCGGCGCGCTGGCGATGACCGAGCCGGGAACCGGAAGCGATCTGCGTGGCATCAAGACCTCTGCCCGACGCGAGGGCGACGAGTACATCCTCAACGGCCAGAAGACGTTCATCTCCAGCGGAATCATGGCCGATCTGCTCGTCGTCGCTGTGCGTACCAACCCCGAGGGCGGCTCGCGTGGCTTCAGCCTCTTCGTCGTCGAACGGGACACACCGGGTTTCGAGCGGGGCCGCAAGCTCGACAAGATCGGCCTCCCCGGCCAGGACACCGCGGAACTGTTCTTCGAGGATGCGCGTGTTCCGGCGAGCAACCTTCTCGGTGAGGAGGGGCTCGGACTGCAGTATCTGATGGGCCACCTCCCGAGGGAGCGGCTCGGGGTCACCGCCATGGCGCTGGCCACCACCCGGGCGATCTTCGACATCACCGTGGCGTACTGCAAGGACCGCAAGGCATTCGGCAAGCCGATCTCGACCTTCCAGCACATTCAGTTCGAGCTGGCCGAGATGTCGACCGAGATCGACATCGCCGAGGCCTACGTCGATCGCTCTGTGCGCGCGTACAACGACGGCACCCTCAGCGACGTCGATGCAGCCAAGGGCAAGTGGTTCGTCAGCGAGCTGCAGAAGCGGGTCATCGATCGGTGCCTGCAGTTGCACGGCGGGTACGGATTCATGAACGAATACGCCGTCGGAAAAGCGTACGTGGACACTCGCATCCAGACGATCTACGGCGGCACCACCGAAATCATGAAGCAGATCATCGGTCGCGACCTGATCGCATGAAAGACAACGGTGACGCTCGAGTGCACAGATCCTCGGGCGTCACCGTTCTCGAACACCTCGTCGGGTATCGAGCCGACGAGACCACGGACCTCGGACGGAGTGGAATGTCCCTCAGCGGCCATCGAAGGCGATCGGTGCTCATCGCACCGGCATCCGACGAACGCAAAGCGCTCAAAGCCCTGCACTCGGATGCCGACGAGGTCGTTCTCGATCTCGAGGATGCCGTGGTGCCGGCGCAGAAACAGATGGCTCGCGATACGGCAGTGCGTCTGGCCGACGAGCATGCGGCCGGGCGCACCGTGTCGGTACGCATCAATGCGCCCGACTCTCCCTGGTACGCGGACGACGTGGCTGCTGTGTCGCAGTGCGCTCACCTCACCGGCATCGTCCTTCCGAAGGTCCACTCGCGCAGGGACATCGAGGACGTCGACCGGGCTCTCGAGCACAACTCAGGACTGCGGATTCAAGCCCTGTTGGAGACACCCGAGGGGATTCTGAACGCGCGCGAGATCTGCGCCGCTTCGGAGCGACTGAGTGCGGTGATCATCGGTTACGCGGACCTCGGCGCAGCGATCGGACGATCCCCCGCGGACATCCGACAGTGGATCTCCATCCAAGATCGGGTTCTGCTCGCGGCCCGCGCGGCAGGGGTGGCTGCCATCGACGGCCCGGCTCTCGGGATCGCCGACGACGAGAAGTTCCGGAGTGCGGTGACGTGGTCGGCCCAGCTGGGCTTCGACGGCAAATGGGTCATCCATCCGGCACAGATCGCCACGGTGACAACGGCGTTCACACCCACTGCCGAACAGGTGGAGCACGCTCGGCGCGTCGTCGAATCACTCGCGGTTGCCGAGGACGCGGGTGCGGGCGCGGCGTTGCTGGACGGACAGATGCTGGACGAGGCCGTTGCTGTCGCGGCCCGTCGCGTACTGGCGCAGGCCGGTCGGCGATGAGCGAGAACACCGTACGGTCCCCCGTCCTGGTCGGTGGCCCGTACTTCGACGAACTGTCGGTCGGCCACGTGTTCGACACGGCCCCGACGGTGACCTTCACCGACGGAATGGCCGCAGTTCATCAATCGATACTCGGGATTCGGCTCCGCCTACCACTCGATGCCGGTCTGTCTCGACGCGTCGCCGGCCACGGCGGAACCCTGGTGAACCCGGCGCTGGTCTGCGACGTCGCCATCGGCCAATCCACCACGGCCACACATCATGTGAAGGCAAACCTCTTCTATCGGGGTCTGCGCTTCCACACGCTCCCACGAATCGGCGATTCGCTCACCACGGTCACCACCGTCACCGGCCTACGCGAGAACTCACCGAAGCCAGGACGTCGATCGACCGGGCTGGCAGCGCTGCACATGAAGTCCACCGATCAGCGCGGGCGTACCGTCTTGGATTTCCATCGATGCGCCATGCTGCCGATCGGCGACGACCCCGACGAAGGACGAGTGCGTCACGCCGACACTCTCGAGCCCACCGCACCTGCCGGCACCAAGGAGGGCGACGCCATCGTCGGCGGGCTCGACCTCCCGACGTTCCGGACAGGAGCGAACGGACCCCACTTCTCGCCGGAGCTCGCGGGCGTGACATTCGAATGCAGCGCCGACGTCGTCACCAGCGCACCGGAACTGGCGCGTTTGAGTCTCAATATCGCAGCAACACACCATGATCAGCGCTCGGGCCCGCTCGGACGGCTGGTGTACGGAGGTCACACCATCGGCCTCGCGCTGGCTCAGGCCACGCGGGCACTGCCGAACATCGTCACCGTTCTGGGCTGGGAATCGTGCGATCACCTCGCACCCGTCCGCGAGAACGACACCCTGACCAGCACCGTATTCGTCGAACGCGCCGAACCGCTGAGCGAGGGCGGGATCCTGCACCTTCGCTCGGTCGTGCACTCGGTCGGCGACGGGGACTCCACCGACGTACTCGACTGGCGCTTCTCCGCCCTGATGGCCTGATCGCCCGCATTCCTGCCTTGCCTACCTGACAACGATCGAGAGGAAACCA
This sequence comes from Rhodococcus sp. 15-2388-1-1a, assembly GCF_002259145.1. NCBI lineage: Bacteria > Bacillati > Actinomycetota > Actinomycetes > Mycobacteriales > Nocardiaceae > Rhodococcus > Rhodococcus sp. 15-2388-1-1a. Next base: position 69,498 of record NZ_NPFP01000016.1, read on the forward strand.
TGAGCGCCCTATCTCAAGACGAGGCAATGATCGTCGATGCCGTTCGAGCGTGGGTGGACAAAGAGGTGCTTCCTGTCGTCCACGTGCTCGAGCACTCGAACACGTACCCCGAAGCGCTCATCGAGCAGATGAAGGAAATGGGGATCTACGGACTCGCGATTCCCGAACCGTACGGTGAAGCGCCCGTCAGCATGCCCTGTTATGCCAGGGTCACCGAGGAACTGTCCCGAGGCTGGATGAGCCTCGCCGGCGCAATGGGCGGACACACCGTTGTCGCCAAACTGATCCTCGCGTTCGGGACCGAAGAACAGAAGAATCACTACCTGCCTCGGATGGCCACCGGCGAGATCAGAGCCACCATGGCGCTGACCGAACCGGGCGGTGGCTCCGACCTCCAGGCGATGACGACGGTGGCGCGCAAGGACGGCGACGACTTCGTGGTGAACGGATCCAAGACGTGGATCAGCAATGCCCGCCGCTCGCAGCTGATCGCGTTGCTGTGCAAGACCGATCCCACGGCCGAGCCGAAACATCGCGGTATCAGCATCCTGCTCGTCGAACACGGCCCAGGACTGACGGTCTCGCGTGATCTGCCCAAGCTCGGCTACAAGGGTGTCGAGAGCTGCGAGCTGACGTTCGAGGACTTCCGCGTACCGGTGTCCGCCGTACTCGGCGGGGCGGAGGGCAAAGGCTTCGCGCAGATGATGAAGGGCCTCGAGACCGGCCGAATCCAGGTCGCATCACGGGCTTTGGGCGTGGCCGGGGCTGCGCTCGAGTCGGCACTTCGCTACTCGCAGGACCGAGAGAGCTTCGGCAAGCCCATCTGGAAGCACCAGTCGATCGGCAACTACCTCGCGAACATGGCCACCAAGCTCACCGCTGCTCGCCAGCTGGTGCTCTACGCCGCCGAGAAGTTCGAGGCAGGCGAACGGTGCGACATGGAAGCCGGCATGGCCAAGCTGTACGCATCGGAGGTCGCCATGGAGATCGCCCTCGACGCTGTTCGCATCCACGGCGGCTACGGATATTCCACCGAGTACGACGTCGAGCGATACTTCCGCGACGCACCGCTGATGATCGTCGGCGAAGGCACCAACGAAATACAGCGAAACGTCATCGTCTCGCAGCTCGTGGCACGCGGTGGCCTGGACAGCTGATGAGTGACGACGCTGCGCGGCTGTGCCTGCACGAGGAAGTGAACAGTCGACACCGCGCTGGGACGGATGTCGCTCGGCCGGACGCCGTCGAACATCAGCACCGTCGCGGAAAGCTCACGGCGCGAGAACGAATCGACCTACTGACCGGGGAGGGCGAGTTCTTCGAGTTCGGCGCGCTGGCCGGGCCGGGGCCGGCGCAACCGGGCAGCCCCACCCTGGTGGCACCGGCCGACGCCATGGTGACCGGCATCGGCTATGTCGACGGCAGAGCAACGGCCATCGCCGCGTTCGACTTCACGGTTCTGGGCGGAAGCACCGGGGCCGTCGGCATGGCCAAGCTGTCGCGATGCGCCGAACGCGCATTGCTGGACCGCATTCCCCTGATAGTGCTGAGCGACAGCGGCGGGCACCGAATGCAGGAAGGTCTCGACTCCCGGCACGCGGCGCTCGGCTCACCGCTGTTTCAGCAGTTCGACGATCTGTCCGGATTGGTACCGATCGTCACCGTCATGATGGGCCCCGGCTTCGGAGTCGGAACGAATCTGGCGGCCCTGTGCGACTTCGTCGTGATGGTCAAAGGCATTTCGACCCTGGGAATGTCCTCGTCACCGTTCGTCGCGGCAGCAACCGGTGAGCACATGACCAACGAGGAGATCGGCGGTGCCGAGGTTCAGGCCGGCCGCGGAGTCGCCGACTTCGCTGCGGAGGACGAGCACGAGGCTATCGACGCAGTCCGCGCGTATCTGAGCTTCCTCCCGTCCAATTCGCTCGAGGCCCCGCCTCGGATCATGGGTGCCCGGTGGCCCGAGGACATCGATCTGGACACTCTCGTTCCGCTGAGCGGACGCCAGGGTTACGACGTGCGGGATGCCGTTCGCGGCATCTGCGACGAGGATTCGATACTGGAGCTACGCGAAACGGCAGCCCCCAACGTGGTGACGGCCTTCGCTCGCGTCGACGGTCGCGCCGTCGGAGTGGTGGCCAATCAGCCCCTGCACCTCGGCGGCGCACTCGACAGTGCCGCCTGCGAGAAGGCGGCACACTTCATCGCGGTGTGCGATGCCTTCGGTCTACCGCTGTTGATCTTGATCGACCTGCCGGGATTCCTGATCGGATCGGCAGCCGAGACAACACAATTGGCCCGGCGCAGCGGCCGTCTGGTGTACGAGCTGGCCGAGGCCACCGTTCCGCGAATCAGCATCGTGGTGCGCAAGGCCTACGGAGCCGCGTACATCGCCATGGGCGGTGGGCGCGGGTACTCACCGGATCTGGCTCTGGCATGGCCCACCGCGCAGATCTGCGCGATGCCGGTGGACGGAGCCGTCGACATCGCCTATCGCCGTGACTGGCAATCCGCGGAGGATCCGGCTGCTCGACGGGCGGAGCTGATCGCCGGGTTCGAGAAGAACATCGACCCGTTCCATGCGGCCGACGGATTCGGGCTGGACGACGTCGTACTGCCGTCGCAGTCTCGCCGGTTGATAGCCGAGACACTCTCCCGCGTCGCTGCCCGTCGCCCACCGCGGGTGCCGCACAAACGCAGATCCATCTCCCCGATCTGAGCTCGGCCTCTTCGATCCCGGCTTCGAAACGACTCGGCCGGTGCCGATGCCTTCGTGGAGGCATCGGCACCGGCCGAGTTCGGTTCAGCTCTGGTGAACGAGAGGGAAGCTCTCGATCACACTGTCGGCCACGATCTTTGCCGTTTCAGCGCAGGCCGTGGTTCCGCCGTTGGCGAATTCCTTCACTCCGTCACCCACGTTCCACAGGCCCGTGATCGGTGTCGTGTTCGGTAGATCGAAGCCGGCCACTGCCCGCTGCGGTGGCCAGCCGTCACGAGTGACGTTGACCGAGATCACCCGTGCACGTGAGTCGAAGTTCTCGATCGCGTCACGCAGGTCCTCCATGACCAGTTCGACCTCGGTGTCGGAATCGAAATCGCCGACCGAGGGTTCGGGAATTGCACCACCCACGTACAGGTTCCACCCGTCCGGAGCCATTTCGGGGCAGGTCTCGGTGAAGTTGGCGATGTACGCGAGGCGACGCGATTTCGCGAAGCTCAGCATTCCGGGAACGTCGACGAGGCGCTCCTGGCTGGCGAAGTTCACCGCGATCATCGAGCACGGACGATCGGCCGCACGTACCTGGGCGGCGTAATCCGCACCCACGGCGTCGTCGCCGGTCAGCTTCAGCGTTGCGCTCGGACCGACGTCGCTGATCACCACGCGCGCCTCGACCGTCGTCTCGACTCCACCACGTGTTGCCACGATTCCGCGCACCACGCCGTCCTCGACGAGAATGCGGTCTGCGGACGTCGACAGCCACACCTGCCCGCCGTTGCCTTCGATGGACTCGACCAGCGACTGCCAGACACCGATGGTGCCCTGGGGGTGGAAGCCGAACTTCTTGAACGCACTCTTGCGCGTGAAGTAGGTCAGGAACACCTTCGCAGGGAGCTCGGTGGAGCTGACGGCGAACACCGACGCACACATGTTGCGGAAGATCCCGTGCACACCTTCGTTCTTCGTGTACTTCGAAACCCACTCCGCGGTGGACAGCTCGTCCTCGGGCATGCCGCTGTCGTTGCGGGCAGCACCGAGGCCGCTGACCAGTTTGGCACCCTGTCGGGTCAGTTTGGAGAGCAGGAAGCCCCACCCGCCACCGGTGACGTCGACGTTCTTGCCACCGATGCTGTACAGAATCGGAGGGGACGGCATCCGGATGTCGAATTTCGCCCCGACCTCCGCGAACGTCTCCTCGGTGATGCCACCCAACTCGATGACGATTGCGCCGTTGTTGACCTTGAATCCGTCGATCTCGTCGGTGGATGCGCGTCCGCCGACCTTGTCGAGGGATTCCACCACCAAAGTCCGATACCCTTTGTGCGCCAGCCGAGCTGCGGTGAACAGGCCACCTGCGCCCGCACCGACCACCACGACATCGAACTGCTGTGTTTCCGGTGTACTCATCGTTCTGTGCTCCTCGAGATCAGCTCACCGAAACCAGTTCGGCGCGTTGGCTTTGTGTCGGTACGGGGTGTCAGTACGAGCGCGGCAGCCCCATGGTGGTCTGCGCGACGAAGTTCAGGACCATCTCTTTGCTCACCGGTGCCGTACGCATCAAGCGAGTGACGAACCACAACTCCGCCAAGCCGTATTCGTGGGTGAGTCCGTTTCCACCGTGTGTCTGGATCGACTGGTCCAGCGCCCTCAGAGCGGCCTCGGAGGCCGCGTACTTGGCAATGTTCGCGGCCTCGCCCGACGGCTTGCCTGCATCGAACAACTCGGCACTCTTCGCCGTGGCGAGACGTCCGAGCTCGACGTCGATCTGCGCGGCCGCGAGCGGGTGGGCCACACCCTGATGCGACCCGATCGGAACCGACCAGACCTCCCTGGTCTTGGCGTAGTCGACGGCCTTGTCCAGCGCGTACCGACCGACCCCACCACAGATCGCACCGACCAGAATCCGCTCCGGATTGAGTCCGGCGAACACCTGCTTCAATCCCTGGCCGGCCGCACCGATCAGTGCGTCCGGTCCCACCCGCACGTCGTCGAGGAACACGGTGAACTGCTTGTCGGGCGATACGATCGCGGTGTCGATCTTCTGCAGGGTCAGGCCGGGAGTATCGGTCGGAACGACGAAGAGCGACAGCGCCTTGCGCTCGCCCGTCGAATGCTCGACGTCCTTGGCCACCACGAGAAGCGCGTCGGCCTCGTCCACCGCCGAGATGTAGTACTTTCCGCCGTTGAGTACCCAGCCGTCGCCGTCGCGCGTCGCCGTCGTCTTCAGAGCATGACTGTTCGAGCCCGCATCGGGTTCGGTCAGTCCGAAGGACATCTTCTTCGATCCGTCGGCCAGCGCCGGCAGCCACTTCTGCTTCATCTCGGTCGACCCGTGCATGTTGACGATGGAGCCGCAGATGGCCGGTGAGATGACCCAGATCAGCAGCGGGAAACCATGCGCAGCGAGTTCTTCGACGACAACCACGGCCTCGGCCATTCCGCCGCCACCGCCGCCGAATTCCTCGGGTAGATGCACTCCGAGAAGGCCGGATTCTCCCAGTTCCTTCCACAGCTCGTCGATGTTCCCGTTCGCCCGCGCGCGCTCGAGGAAGTACGCGGCACCGTATCGGTCCGCGATCTTGGCGACGCTCTCTCGGATCAGGCGGTGCTCGTCGTTGTCGTTGATCAGACCCTGCACGGCTGGACCGTCCCTTGTTCGTGTGGGTGGCCGGCGCGATCGCACCAGCTCGTTCATAATCTAATATAGATAAAAATATATCGGAGTCAACCGAGTCCTCGCTTCTGCCGCAGACGGCGAAGTCAGAGCAACTCGTGGAACTCGTCGTTCCGAATGCCCTCGACAACCCGGAACTTACGGATCTTGCCGGTCGGAGTCAGCGGTAATTCTTCGGCCAGGAACCACCGACTCGGCACCTTGTACGGCGAAAGGACCGCCCGAGCATGCCGCTCGAGCTGCTCGCGCAAGTCCGCGGCGGCCTCGCCGCGAACTCGAACCACCACGGCCACCACCTCACCCAGCCGGGCGTCGGCAAGTCCGATCACGGTGGCGTCCAGAACAGAATCGACGGCCAGCAGCGCCGACTCGATCTCGAGCGGGGAAATGTTCTCCCCTCCCCTGATGATGAGATCCTTGAGCCGACCGGCCAGCGTCAGGTAGCCGCGCGAGTCCATCGAGCCCAGATCGCCGGTGCGCACGAAGCCGTCGCGGTCCAGCGCTCGCGCGGTCGCGTCGGGATCCTTCCAGTACTCCAGGAACTGCAGGTAACCGCGAGCGCAGATTTCACCGACCTCGCCGATCGGCAGCACGTCGCCCGTCACCGGGTCGATCACCTTGCAGTCCACCTGGGCCAACGGGTGTCCGACGGTCGTCAACTGGTCCCGCCGCGAATCGGTCCGCCGGGTCGCGGAGAGCACCGGCGATAGTTCTGTCTGTCCGAACACATTCAACACCGCCGATCCGAACACTCTCTCGGCAGATTCGATCATCGCCGAGGGCACTGGTGCGGCCCCGCCGAACATCGTGGTCACGTGCGGTGCCCTGTCCTCCTCACCTCGAACGGATTCGAGGATGGCCCCGAGTACCGCCGGCACGTAGAACAACAGGTCCGCTGATTCACGCCGCACGGTCTCGATCACCGGAGCCGGGGCGAACTGTTCGATCAGGACCACCGTGCCACCGACCCACACCGGCCCGAGCGTTGCGACCACACACGCCGCGGTGTGGAACATCGGCAGCGGATTGACCGCGACCGAGCCCGATTCGATTCCGACGTACTCCATCGTGAGCTTGGCAACGTTGACCAGAGATCGATGACAGAGCAGCACCCCCTTCGGCTTTCCCGTGGTCCCCGAGGTGTACTGCAGCATGACGGGCGCGAGAGGATCGTGGGGAACGTTGGACAACGTCTCGGCGGATACCTCGTCCGCCCGCCAGCGAGCGCGCTCGGACAGGCTGATCACGATCAAGTCCGATCGATCCCCCGCGATGCTCGACGCCACCTCGGCCATGTCGTAGTCGCGGCTCGAATCCGCATGGATCAGAACGCGTGCGCCGGAGTGACCGAGTGCGTAGTCGAGTTCGCCGCGTCGAAGAACCGGGTTCAACGCAACCAGGACGACGCCTGCGAGGGCCGCACCGAACTGAATTATCGGCCACTCGACGTTGTTCGGTGCCCACAGGGCGACGAACTCCCCCGGCTCGGCCAGCTGCCGCAGAGCCGTCGCCACCTTCAGCGATTCCTCGTACAGTTCGGCGTAGGTGAATCGAAGCTCCGCACCGTCTCCGTGGCGAGTTCCGATCAGCGCTGTCACCGCGGAGTGAGTGACCGCGCGTTCGGCGAGTACGCCACCCACCGTGTGGTCGACCAGATCCGAGCTCGTGTCTCGTTCCCAGAACGACATGACGAGAGGATCGCGCTCTCGATCGGCCGGGCGAGTCTCCAGTGTTGTCATATGTCCTCCGTTTCGAGCACAGACCAGCGCGCGATTTCCCAACGCATTCTTGCAGTTTTACATAATATGGATTAAAAATTGTGAGATTGCGTCGGTGAAGTTCACCGCGAGAACCTCAATCAGGAGAGCTATGCGAATCGGCACCATGATCGACTACTCGGGCGGGTTCCGAGATTCCGCAGCCGAGGTGTCGAAGCTGGAGAAGGTCGGGCTCGACATCATCTTCGTCCCGGAGGCGTACTCGTTAGACGCGGTCAGCCAACTCGGCTATCTTGCAGCCACTACCTCGACGGTCCAACTCGCGTCGGGCATCATCCAGATCTACACCCGCACACCGTCACTGACAGCAATGACTGCCGCAGGCCTCGACTACGTGTCGGACGGCAGATTCGTCCTCGGCTTGGGCGCGTCCGGTCCGCAGGTGGTCGAAGGCTTTCACGGGGTCACCTACGACGCTCCCCTCGCTCGTACCCGAGAAGTGGTGGACATCTGCCGACAGGTGTGGCGACGGGAGCGCGTTCAGCACCAGGGCAAGCACTACCAGATTCCGCTTCCGGCCGACAGGGGAACCGGACTCGGCAAGCCGCTCAAACTCATCAATCATCCAGTTCGAGAGAAGATCCCGATCCTCGTTGCGGCTATCGGGCCGAAGAACGTCGAGCTCACGGCCGAGATCGCCGAAGGCTGGCAACCGATCTTCTTCGCCCCGGAGAAGGCGCACTCGGTGTGGGGCGATGCGCTGGCCGCGGGCAAGGCCAGACGGGATCCGTCGCTGGGCGAGCTCGACATCTATGCCGGACCGACCTTGGCCATCGGTGAGGACGCAGACAAATACCTCGCCGGTGTGAAACCGCATCTGGCGCTGTACATCGGCGGCATGGGAGCGAAGGGCAAGAACTTCTACAACGATCTGGCATGCCGATACGGCTACGCAACCGAGGCGGCGACGATCCAGGACCTGTATCTCGCGGGGAGAAAGGACGAGGCGGCCGCTGCGGTACCCGACGACCTGGCCCGAGCCGTCAACCTCATCGGACCCGCCGGTTACGTGAAGGAACGAATCGCCGCGTTCGCCGAGGCCGGCGTCACCACACTCAACGTCACCCCGGTCACGAAGGACTCGGCCGAGCGCATTGCCCAGATCGCATTGCTCCGCAACCTGATCGGATGATCTCGGCTCGGTGCCGCTACCGGTCGGCACCGGGCTCACCGATCACGACCGGCAGGCAAGCAGGGAAGTAACTCTCGGTCAGGCGATCGTGACGCCGACCTGGTCGAGGACGGTTGCCAGGTCCCAATAGTCCTCGTGGCTCGTCAGTCTTCCGTCGTCGCCGTACTCGCAAATCGCCACCCCGGACACCGTGAACTGCTTGCCCGACGCGTCGATCACCTTCCCGTTGCGTAACCGGAGGGGGCCGCCGTAGGTACCGGACCACCGCCACTTTCCGTAGAAGCGGCCATCTGCGGCTCGAATGTCCTCGAACTCGATGAACGAGTCGGGCGCGAACTTCAACATGTACCGATGGAATTTCGAGATTGCCTCACGGCCAACATACTTCGGCTCGAACGCCATGTCGCGGTAGTAGGCTTTCGGTGAAAAGAACTCCACCAAGGCATCGGGGTCGTCGGTCCACGCCTTCGAGAACGCCTGAGTGAACTCCGGGTCGGTAGGATGGGGCGTCATGATCTCTCCTCTGTAGTTGCAAATAATCTATCCTAGATTCGATTATTGTCACGGAATTCGTGACACCCGGTCGACATTTCCGGAAGGACTCGCCATGAAGGCCCTGCTCTGTGACGACGCAGACCTGAACGAGTTGCGCGTGCAGGAGGTCGCCGACCCGCTCCCCGGGCCGCGCCAGGTACTGCTCGACATACGCGCGGCCTCGGTCGACTTCGTCGATACCCTCGTCATGAGGGGGATCTATCAGATTCCCGTGCCTCGTCCGTTCGTTCCGGGGAACAACGTTGCCGGCGTCGTCGTCGAGGTAGGAGATGCGTGCACGCGATTCTCGGTGGGCGATCGCGTACACGGACTGGCATTCGTCGGAGGCTTCGCCGAGCGCATTGCGATATCCGAGGACAAGCTCCGCCCGACCCCCGATGCCCTCCCCTTCGACCTGGCCTGCTTGGCCGGTGTGCCGTACCGGACGGCATACGACGCGATCGTCTCGAAGGGCTCGCTGCGGGAAGGCGAGGACCTGGTGGTCCTGGGAGCCTCGGGTGGCGTCGGCAGCGCTGCCATCCTCATCGGAAAGGCGCTCGGTGCCAGAGTGATTGCCTGCGCGTCCACAGCGGACAAGCTGCAGTTCTGCCGTGACATCGGGGCCGACGAAGTGGTGTCGTATACCGAACCCGGGTTCAAGGACGCTCTCAAAGCCGTGTGCCCACAGGGCGCGGACGTAGTACTGGACATGGTCGGAGGAGACATCACCGAACCTGCGCTTCGGGCAACAGGTTACGGCGGTCGGTTCGTGATCGTGGGATTCGCCGCCGGCGGGCCGGCCCGGGTACCGATGAATTTGGTGCTGCTCAAGGGCTCGTCCATCATCGGATACGAGATCGCCGACTTCGAGAACCGCGAACCCGTGCAGGCCGCCCAGAACCGCGACGCACTGGAAGAACTGCTCGCCTCCGGCCGGATCACCCCGCCCATCACCGGACGCTTCACGCTCGACGACGCCGCCGACGCGGTACGTCTGGTCGCAGGACGCGACAAACTCGGCACCACCATCATCGAAGGAATCTCATGACGAACGACATCCGATCCGTGCTCGATACCCGCCGCTCGTCCGAGCTGCCACACGGCGCCGTCGACACCCTGAATCATCTGATGGCGGTGCGCACGAGTTGCCGCTCGTTCATGCCCGAACCCGTACCACGCCAGACGATTCGGTCGATTCTGGACACCGCTCAGCGGACGGCGTCCTGGTGCAACAGCCAGGCGTGGCAGCTCTCGATCACCAGCGGTGCGGGAACGGACAGGCTCCGGAGCGCCCTGACCGCGGCCGCAACGGAGGGCCGCACGGATTCACCGGACATTCCCTTTCCCCGTGAGTACCGGGATGTGCACCGAACGCGTCGACGCGAGAGCGGTCTGCAGCTCTACAACGCGCTCGGCATCGAACGCGGCGACCACCAGCGACAGATGGAGCAGTCGCTTCGCAACTTCTCGTTCTTCGACGCCCCGCACGTAGCGATCGTGCATTCCGACGAGGCGCTCGGTTCCTACGGAGCCGTCGACTGCGGCGGATACGTCAGCAGCTTCCTGCTTGCGGCGACGGCCCACGGGGTCGGTAGCATCGCACAGGCCGCGCTGGCCATGTACCCGAGCGTGATTCGCGCCGAACTCGGCCTCGCAACCGACCGTACGATCGTCTGCGGAATCTCGTTCGGATACGCCGACACGGACGACCCGACGAACAGCTTCCGAACCAGCCGGGCCGACATCGACGAGGTGGTCGACTGGATCGACTCCTGACGAGGAATCTTGCTCAGACGAGGTTCAGCACCACGATGGCACCACCGATCGTGGTGAACCAGATGCCGAAGGCAATCTTCAGCGCGCGGGGGGCGTGCCGCACCTCCATGAAATCGGCGACGATGAAATACACCTTGGCGAAGGCCAGCGCGATCACCAGCGCCGACGCAACCCGTGTGTCGGTGCTGCCGAACGGTTGGTGTGTGCCGAGCCAGAACGTCGAGATCGTCAACGCCACCAACAGCACCCATACGATCACCGCCCGCCGCGGGAAGGTCGTGGTCTCGTCGTTCATTCGGTACCCACCAAGTAGACGAGAGTGAAGATGACGATCCACAGCAGATCGACCATGTGCCAGTAGACTGCAGCCGATTCGACGAAGAGACGGTCACGGCTCCACGAGTTGTCGCGTCGCGCGACTCGCCACCATCCCCCGAGAAGCAACGCACCGACCAGCACATGCACCAGGTGAATACCGGTCAGCGCGAAGTAGAAGAGAAAGAACGTGTTCTCGGTCGGCGTATGGCCGGCCCGAATCTCGAGCGTGTACTCGACTGCCTTCAGCCCGGCAAAGGTGACGGCACACAGACCAGCACCACCGAGGTACCGAATTGCCGATGGCCGACGACCGACCCGATGTGCATGCAGCGCGAGTACCACCAGCAGCGAACTGACCAGAAGGACAAGGGTGTTGACCACGCCGATCGGTTGGTACAGGGCAGCCGATGACCTCACGAACAGACCCTCGTCGCGGCGGCGCTCCCACATGAACACGAGGAAGAACCATCCGAAGACCGTCATGTCCCCGAGTACGAACAGCCACAGGCCCGTTTCCGCGGGCAGTCCCGGTGTCTGCGGGCGCGGCACACCTTGCTCGGCCACTACCGATCTGCTGTCGAGTTCTTCATCGTCCCAGAGGAATTCGGGCATACGCTCGCTCATGACGGTCTCGGAGCCCTCATGAGGAGGACAGTACGGTCTCGTCCCGACGACGTGGGCGGTCCAGCGCGCTGCCGAGTGTGACGTTGGCCCGCAGGCATGCCCACGTCATCGCACACAAGAAGATGCAGTAGGTCGTCAGTGCGAGCCAGAACACGAAGACGCCGTTCCATGCGAGGGGGCCCGAGTGGAAGAAGAAGGCGAGCGGATCGGGAACGAACGACAGCGCGACGAAGAAGTTCAGATATCCGAGCCACCGCGGGAAGACCGAGCCGTCACTGGTGACGACCGCCAGGCCGATCGAGATGTTCTGCAGGCAGAACAACATGATGCCCGGGAAGAGGATGAGCCATCCCATGTCGTGCAGAAGCAGCACGGTATCGGCGCTCCGGTCGGCCCGGAACGTCGCCAGTGCCCACAGCAGCATGGGCAGTCCGTTGATGAGCAATGTCGCTGTGCCGGTGACCAACTGAGTGAAGGCCAGGACCGGCCTTCTACCCTCGATGCGCAGCATGTGCATGGTCGTCAGTGCGACCAGCGGCGCATAGAGCACGATTCCCAGCGAGGCGATGACGAAGCCCGTACCGGTTCTGACGCTGTTGTCGAGGTAGAAGCTCATGACCTCGGCCTGTGGAGCGCCCGGGCCGATCGGCAGCGGCAGCACCCCCGCGATCGACCAGCCGACGAGGGTGACGATCACGGCAGCCGGGCCGCCGAAAGCGCACACCGTGAGCACACGTGGGTTCATTCGATTTGTCTCCGATGGTCTTACCGCACATGGAGGCCGGATTCGATTATGGATTAGAAACGTAACGTAGGCCGCAGCGAGGAGTCAATGGCCCCTCAGCCCATCGGGGCGAGAACGTAGAAGCCGACGATCATCAGTGTCACCCCGAGGACCCAGACTTCGAGTATCACCCGTGGAATCCGACCGGCATCGCGTAATTCCATGAAGTACCGCATCACGAGCCGGACCTTCGAGCCCGCGATGAGCAGGACGACCACTGTGGAGACCTCCCCGCCGACAGCTCCGTCGGAGAGTACCCACGTGGTGAGGACGGTGGCGGTCATCAACAGCAACCACACGCCGGTGACCGAGGAAACCGGACGTAGCGCTTTCACTTCAGAAGGTAGAGCATCGGGAACAGAAAGATCCACAGCAGATCCACCATGTGCCAGTAGATCGCCATGCTCTCGAATCCTGCGGAAGCACCCGCGCGTGCAGCGCGTGTGTGGACGAGCGCGAAGACCGTCAAACCCACTGTGCCACAGAGGACGTGCACCAGGTGGATGCCGGTCAGCGAGTAGTAGTACATCGAGAACTCGCTCGACGCAGGGGTGAATCCGTGCCGCATCTCCCGGGCGTACTCGAAGGCCTTCGAGACTGCGAACACGGCGCCGAGTGCGGCCCCTGCGCCGATCCAGCGCCGCCCCTCCCCGACCCTTCCCGCCCGCAGGGCAAGGAGCGCCCGGACGACGAACCACGAACTCGTCAGCAGAACGAGGGTATTGAGCCCACCCCAGTCGGGAGAGAGGAATTGCCGTCCGGACTCGAACTCCGGAACCGCTGTCGACCGTGCATGCACGAACGATCCGAACAGGAGTGTGAAGATTGCCAGGTCACCACAGATGAGCACCCACACGCCCTCGATACCGGGCAACCGCCCCGATTTCGCACGAGCATGTCCGACGTCGATCACACTCGTGAATCTTCCGCCTGCAGAGCGCGCAATGCTCTGTACGCGTACGGACTCACGACGAAGATCATGATGAAGAACATGACGAACACGGCCCAGAAGTTGATCAGGCCATGCCATGCGAAGGGACCCGACTGGAAGAACGGGACCCCGACCAACGGCACATAGGTCACTGCGGTGAGGAAGCACACCCACGCGACCCAGCTGGGGAACAGAGGCGTCGAGCGTCGATCGCGCAGAATTGCCACTCCCAACGCGACACTCTGCAACGACGAGCAGACGAAGGTCAGGTCGAAGAACAGCCAGCCGTAGTCGTAGAAGAGCGCAATCGTCTCGTCCGACCGAGCGTCGACGCGAAATGCGGCCGTCGCCCAGATGACTGCGGGGGTGAACGTGACGAGCCCGGTCAGCAGGCCGCCCAGCAGTTCGACGCTCGACAGCACGCCCATCGGACCCTCGATGCGGCTCACGATCTTGGAAAGCACTGCGCTCCAGACGAAGTAGAACGGCCCACACATTGCCATCAACACCATCCCGATGCGGATGTCGACGCTGTTCTCGCGGAAGAAGTCTCCGATCTCCCGCGCCGTCAGGCTCTCCGCAGGCGGCGGCCAGAATCCGGCGAACACCGCAAATCCCAGCAGGCCGAGCACCACGTAGGCGGCTCCGGAGTACACGCAGACGCGGAGAATTGTGTAGTCGATGCCGTGGCTCGCAGTGACGGCAGGTGATCGGTCGATCGGACTGACGCCCGGGGGGGTGGTCGGAGTTGCCACAGCATGAGCTCCTTCGAGGTTCGGAGAGGTGGGACACCGCCGAAATTCTCAGAGAATCGAATCTGTATTCAATTCTTGTGCCCTGATGTTTGCGCGGCTATGTCCTGGGTCACATGGAACTTAGCCGAGGCGACCGCCCCTGACAACACTCGACCGGTCGCACCCCGGCGAGAACGAGGGGTGGGCAGGAAATATAACGGTACGTAAATTTGAGCTACAGTCCCAGGAGAACGTCTACGAGGGGACAACTCCTGATGCAAGATTCGGCAACATCGGCGCTACTGAGTCGCGATGCGGCGGCCGCCGCCATGGGCGTGCGCTACGTGCGATCGGACCACGATTCGGTGTCGTTCGCGCAGAACACGATTCCTGCCCTCGCCGACGACGTGGGCCGATTCGGACTCCCGATGTTCGGTGTGCTCTTGGATTGCACAGTCGGGTCCGCAGGGTATTGCGCAAGCGAGACGCAACCGATTGCCGTGGTCGCCAGCATGTCGATCGCGCTGACCGGCGCGACGTCCCACTCCGCGGAACTGGTCGCCGACGGTTGGCCAGTCCACGTGGACGACACGACGGGCACAGCGCTCGGCCGCGCAGAAGTTCGGACCGGCGACGGGGTGGTGCTGGCAACCGCGACCGCCCGCGCCGCGAAAGTGGAGCGGTCGATGATCGACGGCATACCGGCCCTGTCCCCCGCCGATCTACCTCTCGGTCCGACATCGACCACCGACAGCGGCGGCCCGGCCGATGTCTATGGCCTGACGGTCGTCGACAGGTCGGCAGGGACAACCACCGCGAGCGTCGAGCCGAAGTCCTGGATGCTCAATCCCTTCGGTTCGGTACAGGGCGGTGTTCTCGTCGGCCTCATGGCTACTGCCACCGAAGTGGCCGCCCGGCCACTTGCCGAACGAGGACAGGGCTTCTATCTCGCCGACATCGGCGTCGATCTCATCCGCTCTCCCGCGCTGTCCATGGGCGAGTTGATCATCGAGACCACCCTGGTGCGACGGGGTCGCCGATTCTGCCTTCTCGATTCGGAACTGCGCACCGCGGACGGTAAGACCCTCGTACGATCCCACGGCACGATCCTGCTGACCTGACCCTGTTCGGAAGCCGGCTGTCAGCGCCCGCCCAGACTGTCCAGGGTGTGCACGGTGCCCGAGGAGTACAGCTCCTCGATCTCGGTTGCGTATTTCTCGGAGATCGGCTTGCGCCGCAGCTTGAGCGTCGGGGTCAGCTCGTCACCACCGGCGTCCCAGACCCCACCCAGTATGCGGTGACGTTTGATCTGCTCCACCCGCGAGAGGTTCTCGTTCGCCGCTGCGATCCCCTCGGCCACCACCGCCGCGATCCGTTCGTCCTGTGCCAGAGCTTCGCTCGGTATATCGCCGATTCCCAGCCTGGCGGCAAGTGCCGCGGCTGCGTCCGGGTCCAACGTCACCAGTGCCACGTTGAACGGTCTCGCATCGCCGATGACGGCGACGGTGGCGATCAGCGGACACGCGGCCTTCACTGCGTTCTCGATGTTCGCCGGCGACATGTTCTTACCGGCAGCGTTGATCAGAATTTCTTTCTTGCGATCGACGATGCGCACGTACCCGTCGGAATCGATGGTCGCGATGTCCCCGGTGCGCACCCATCCGTCACCGTCGATGGCCGCCACGGTCAGTTCCGGCGCATGCCGGTAACGACCGAAACAGACCGGCCCTCGAACGAGCAGCTCTCCGTCCTCGGCCACCGAGATCTCGTTTCCGGGGAACACCCTTCCGACCGAACCGAGCCGAATAGCGTCCGGCGGGTTCATCGTTCCGATTCCGGTGGTCTCCGTCATGCCCCACACCTCGACGACGGTGATCCCGATGGCAAGGAAGAACTCGAGCGTCGCGGGTGAAATGGGTGCCGAGCCACAAATCGACGCACGCGCCTGATCCAGGCCGATGGCGGCGCGCAACTGCGACAACACCCGAGCGTCCAACGTCCGCCACTCGGCGGCGTCCTCGGCGGGCAAGTCGGGTCCGCCGAGCCGGGCGCGTGAACGCCGACGCCCCAGTTCGATTGCTCGACGGGTGGTTTCCCGAGCGGAGTCTTCGGTCATGGAATCGACCTTCGCTTCGAGCGCTGCCCGAAATTTCTCCCACACCCGGGGAACCGCGAACCACACCGTGGGCCGCGTGTCGATCAACGCGGGGAGAATGGCCTTGGCGTCCTCGACGTAGGTCACTTGCATGCCGAGGATCGCCATCCAGTACAGACTCGAGACCCGGTCCGCTATGTGCGCGGCAGGCATGAACGAGGTGATTCGATCGCCGAATTCGATGGGGATCACCGCATCCAGGCCGAAGGCCGCAGCAAGGACGTTCGCGTGCGAGATCTCGACGGCCTTGGGATCGCCGGTGGTGCCCGAGGTGTAGACGAGCGTGACGATGTCGTCCGGTTTCGTTGCTTCCCAGCTACTTTCGAAATCGAGAGTAGCGGACTGCATCGTTTCCAGTTCCGCGAAGGTCAGGTCCGCACCCTCGACGGGGCCATCCATCGACACGAGGTGATCGAGCTCGGCTCCGCTGGCCACGACAGTGGAGACCATTCCGCTCTCGCACAGCATGATTCGGGCACCGGAATGACCGAGAACGTACGCTACCTGCGCTGCGGAGGACGTGTTGTACACCGACAGTGTCGTAGCACCCACATGCATTGCGGCAGTGTCCACGAGCGCAAAATCGGGACGATTGCGCATCATCAGGGCAACGACGTCGCCGCGGCGCACACCGAGAGCATGCAAACCCGAGGCCAATGCCCGCACCCGAGAGTCGTACTCGGCCCACGTCACCGCGACCGCGTCGCCCGGGGTACGGAATGCGACGGCATCGGGATCGATCTTCCTGGTCCACTGAAACGCCTCGCATACCGTCAGCGGCGAACCGATCCCTTTGCTGCTCAACGGCCTTCTCCTGCCGGACGGATCGCGCGCACGATGGACTTGCGGTGGCCGAGCGTCGGTATGTCCAGCGGTTTGGGATGCCGCGTTCCGAAGTGATCGGACCAGGATCGGTGGGGCCGATGCGGGCGAACGCCCTGAAATGCCAGGTAGGCACCGATTGCCGGCGGCACCACCCGCCGGTAGCCGGCCGACGGGTCGGGCAGCCGATGGAGTGCACGCAGGTCCTCGGTGAACACCGACAGCAGAATGCCGTCAGCGAAGCGCTTCGTGTGACCGGGGAACCACCGCTCCTGCCAATCGAGGAACAGTTGATCGACGATCTTGCGGGCCCCGTCGGTGTGCTCGTAGCCGGCCTCGTAGTCGAAGGTCCAGCGCAAGAACCCCTCCCGCGTCTGCGGAACGTCGAGTCCCATGTATTCGCCGACCTGGCGCCAGAAGTGGAAGCGCGCTTCACGCTCGTTGTCGGTGAAGACGTTCAACCCGAGGTGTTCGACGATGCGATCCGGCTCGAAAGCCAGCGATCCCAGTGTGTACAGCTTGTCGTCGTCGGTGATGCCGAATCGCGAGTGGATCTGCTCCATCCGGTCGATGACCGATCGGCCGTATTCGCTCGAATGCCCGTGATGGAGCATCTCTCCGAAGAAGAGCAACGTGTCGTCGTTGCGTCTGCGTACGTCATGCATCATGTCGCCGGTTCCGGTCCGGTACAGAATTCGCGCAATGGACGGAATCGCCACCTGACGGGCAAAGGCCACGGTGTATGCGGCGTGAGCGAAAACGGCGTCCCCATAACGCACTTCGAGGCTCAGATGAGTGGCTTCCTCATTGCCGACGACCGGGTCGAGTTCCTCGATCCGGCGGCCGACCGCCCGACCCGTCACCCATTTCCGAGACATCAGTGCTGCGCTCGACGCCATGACCGTTCCTCCGCATTCCGTCATCGGCACCAATCAGGAACGGCACCGTTCTCAGTTCACCATGCAACTAGGAACGCCTTCGTGTCAATATGTAATCGACGATCGGACGGATCGAACGAACCAGGAGCGAACGATGACACCCCTCGACTCGGTCGACCCATTGATGGCATTTGCGGTGGCATGGGAGCCGTACGGAGGCGCGTCGGCGGCAGATGTGTTCGTGGAGTTCGGCCTGCACATGGTCGAATATCGACGTCGGCTTGCCGAGCAGCTCAGAAGCCCGAGCACGGAACACCTCGAACCGGCTCTCCGTGAACGCCTCCTGAACTACTCGACGCGACCTCCCCTGCGCTCACGCCGCATCGGCGAATGACAGGGGCTCAGATGTCCGTCGCGAGGTCTCGATCGTCGAGGAAGACGAACAGACCGACCATCAGCGGCAATCCGGTCCGAGCAGCCGGTCCAGCGCCAAGTCCTTCCACAATGCCAGATCCGGCTCGCTGCTCGGCCTCCGTCGGTCGAACGCGTACGTCAGCGCCACACCGCGCATGCTGGTGTTGAGCAGTTCACGCACCACCGGGTATGCCGGTGCGTCGATGAAGGGCACTCCGAACATCGCATCGGTCGCGGTGCGGACTCGCTTGTTCAACGCGCGTTCGACCGGGACCAGCGCACGGCGGAGTCCGTCGTTGTGCCGAGCCCCGATCCACAGTTCGGTCGCCGCCCAGAAATAGTCCTGCTGGTACGTCGACCACATCGCATCCACCACGGCACAGATCCGTGCGCCGGGTGCGGCGGGCCAATCGACCTGCGCGCCGGCGTCATCGACACGAGCCGACGCCAGGTGCTGAACGGCCGCGACCAACAGCTCGTCCCGCGACGGATACTGGTGCAGCATGCGGCCTCGGCTCACGTCCGCCAGTTCCTGAATCTTCACCGTCGACGCGCCCGCATAGCCGAACTCGACCAGGGCCTGCACTGCGGCATTCAGAATACGGTTCTGCGTGACGAGGCTGCGTGACTGCATACGTCGAGTGTTGCCGCTGAGTGCGCCCACAGCAAACGCACCACTCGCGAACGTGTCGCAATACTGCCGTGCGCGAGCGTGTCTGGACCATCGAGGCAAAAGCAGTCAGTCTTGACTGTGTGGTGAAATCGATGTTCAATCCAAAGGCACGCACGGGACTCTCCGCAGTCGCCGGCAGACGACCGCTCCTCTTCACAGCCCGCCAGTACTCGAACGAAAGCAGTCACCGATGACCGAACGAAGCTTCGAAGGACGAACCGCAGTGATGTCGGGAGGTAGTCGTGGGATCGGGTTGGCACTCGCCATCGCCATCGCCGAACGCGGCGGAAACGTCGTGCTCCTCGCCAAGACGGACACCCCGGATCCCCGCCTTCCCGGCACCGTCCACACTGCGGTCGCCGACATCATCGCCGCCGGCGGCGACGCAGTTGCCGTGGTCGGCGACGTGCGCAAGGACGAGGACATCGCCAAGGCCGCTTCGACGGCAGTGGACCGATTCGGCGGAATCGATATCGTCGTCAACAACGCCAGCGTGCTCAATCTCGCTCCTACGCAGGAGCTTCCGCTCAAGCGGTTCGATCTCATGCAGCAGGTGAACGTCCGTGGCACGTTCGCGTTGACCCAGGCGTGCCTCCCTCACCTCGTCGAGTCACCGAACCCGCACGTTCTCACGCTGTCGCCGCCGCTGAACATGTCACAGAAGTGGCTCGGCGAACATCCGGGCTACATGCTCGCGAAATACGGCATGACGCTCGCGACACTCGGGTTTGCTGCAGAATTTGCACACCTTCCGATTTCGAGCAACTGCCTGTGGCCGCAGAGCACGATCGCCACGGCTGCAGTGGAGAACCTCCTCGGAGGCAAAGCCGGAGTGGCACATTCGCGATCCCCCCGGATCATGGCCGACGCCGCGGTCGCCGTGCTCGATCGCAAACAGGGAGAGATCAACGGTCGAACTCTGATCGACGTCGACGTCCTTGCCGAATCCGGAATCACCGATCTCGGTCCGTACGGCGGGGAAGAACCCATCTCTCTCGACATCTTCGTCGATCCCACTGCGTGACATCCATTGACCCGTTGGTGAATCAGCTTCGGTGATCAAGAGGGTGTGCTCGAAGCGGCTGGACGCAGGCCGTGGCATCGGCCACAGTGGAGTGGTGGATACATCCCCTCGGATGCCGGGCACACGCACGTACTCCGTCATGGTCGCATTGGGCAGCTCGTTCGCTGCCGGACCCGGAATCGACCCCGTGGTCGACGACAAGGCGATGCGGTCCGGGAGAAACTACGCACACCTCGTCGCAAAGGACCTGGGTGCCGCGCTCACGGATGCAACGGTGTCGGGTGCCACCACGGCCACGATCCTCGAGAAGAAGCAACGAGTCTCGACGAAGCGGTTCGCGCCACAGATCGACGCAGTCCGAACCTCCACCGATCTCGTGACGATCACCGTCGGTGGAAACGATCTGGGCTATCTCGGCGCACTGCTCGGGTGCGCTGCGGCGAACCGGGTAGCGCACCGCTGGTACGGCCGTCCGGCGGGATGGTTGTTCCGAAAGGCGCTGTCCAAGAAAGACATCACCGACGGTCTCGTATCGGACACCACAGACTCCGTCGTCAGGATCATCGACGAGGTACGGCGGCGTGCACCACACGCGCGGGTTGTGATGGTCGACTACGTCCCGATCGTCGACGACACCACTGTTCCCAGCGACACCGTTCCTCTCACCGCCGAGGAGATTGCGTTCGCCCGCAACGTCTCGGCGACGTTGTCCGACATCTACCTCGCCGCCGGAGCGAAGACCGGGGCAGAGATCGTGTCCGCGTCGTCCTTCGAGTCCGGCCACGGTATCGGTACCGCACAACCCTGGGTTCACGGCTTCCGACCCAACGGACTTCTCGCCGGGTCGTTCCATCCGACAGCAGAGGGTATGCGCGCTGCAGCAGATCTGGTGTTGGAACTTCTCCGACGCAGCGACGGGACCGGGAACGGATCGAGCTAGGAATCAGAAAAGACGGGCCGAACGTCAGACGGCCGAGTTCCGAGACACGCCAGTTCTACTCGGTCCATCGATAGTCGAGGAACTTCCCGTCGAACGTCACCACGACACGATCTCCGTCCTCGTGCGGGCGGCGTTCGACGTTCATCGTAAAGTTGATGGCACTCATGATGCCGTCGCCGAACTCCTCGGCGATCAGTTCTTTGAGCGCCGGGCCGTACACCTCCAGCGCCTCGTGGAATCGGTAGACCGTGGGGTCCGACGAGATGTCGAGTGATCCGCGATAAGGAGCCAGGGTCAACTCGAACAACGAACCTTCGGGCATCCCCAGCTTCTCTGCGAGCACATCGGCATGAGCAACGCTCAGAGGATGCTGGCCGTACAGGGCCGACACCGTCCATGCCACCGGCTTGTCGATCGCCTCGGCCAAAGCGGCCCAACTCAATCCAGCGCGTACTCGTGCAAGCCGAATCTCACCTATCAACGGTTTACCTGCAAAATCGGGCAACAGCTCTCTCCTTCGTAATCGATCCACAGGCCGGGCCTTCTCGATATCGCGTCGCGCGGCTCAGCAACTTCCCAGTCTCAGGCGAGAACTCATGTCTCGCAACATTTCGCATCGAGGCCGCAAGCGCTACCCGATCGCGGATAGGGTGGCGGTTTCCGACATGAACACGACGAAAGTACTGACGACATGACCCAACTCGGTCTCGGCCTTGCCGCACTCGGACGCCCCGAGTACTTGACGGTCGGGCACTCGGACGCTGTGGACGGGCGATTCGACCCGGCAGCCCTGGAACAGCTCTGCCACGCAGTGCTCGACGCGGCGTGGGACAGCGGAGTTCGGCACTTCGACGTGGCCCGGTCCTACGGCTGGGCCGAGCGGTTCCTCGGCAGCTGGCTGTCTCGACAGCCGAATCGGCGCGACGACCTCGTGATCGGCTCCAAGTGGGGATACGCCTACGTCGCCGATTTCCAGCAGGGAGCCGAGGTTCACGAGGTGAAAGAACACTCGGTTGCCCGTTTGGCCGAGCAGTGGCCACAAACCCTCCACGAACTCGGCAGTGCGCCCGACCATTATCTGATCCACAGCGTCACCCCGGACAGCCCGGCCCTGAGCGACGGTGCACTGCTCGACGACCTGCGGGCCGTGGCAGACAGCGGTACCCGAATCGGCATCAGCACGAGCGGGCCACACCAAGCCGACGTCGTTCACGCAGCGTTGAAGACGGGGGTCTTCAGCTCGGTGCAGTCGACGTGGAACCCACTCGAGCCGTCCGTAGGCCCCGCACTGGCACACGCACACGACGCCGGCTGGTTCGTCGTCGTCAAAGAAGCAATGGCCAATGGCCGACTCGTGGCCGAAGATTCAGCACTCGGCCGGGTCGCGGATTCGGCCGGGATCAGCCGAGACGCACTCGCGCTGGCGATCGCACTCGCGCAACCGTGGGCCGATGTGGTGCTGTCCGGCGCGGCCACCGCTACGCAACTCGAGCAGAATGTTGCGGCACTCTCCGTCGACCGCGAGCTGATCGTGGCGGCCGGCCCGAACAGCGCAGAGAATCCAGAGCGCTACTGGAACAACCGCTCCCGCCTGCCGTGGACGTGACCGTCGATTCCACCAGGCTGTGTTGCCGACTCGCGTCGCGACCGCGGAGTCGACTCCGGTCACCGTCGGGTCGATGTTGCGGGCCCTCTCATCGACGCGTCGCGGCGAACACGTCGACCGGGTGCGGCACCCGGGGCCTGCCGTCGGAACCGGGCACCGAGACCGCATCCAGGTAGGCCCGTACCGGCGCGCGCAGATCTGGCGTCAGCCGGGCCTGTACGGAGAAGTCGAGCACCTCGTCGCTCGCGCAAGAGAGGTCGATCTGCGCATCCAGAGCGACCACGTCGTCGAGACAGATCCCGGCGTCGACGAAGGCACTCTCGACGTCGGCGCTGAACCACTGTCGGTGGCCCTGCAGCGGCGGGGCGAGAACGCCGACCAACTTGTTCAACGCGGCCGTCGGCGCAACGGCCACCCACAGCTCACCGCCGGGCCTCAGCAGATCGAGCGCGCTACGCAGCGTTGCCCCCACGTCGGCGACGTAGTACATCGAGTGCACGAACAGCACGACGTCGAAGGACTCGTCGATCGGGGCGTCGCCGAACGACGCGACGTGTGCATCGACGCTGAGGTCGTCGGCCATCAGCGCGGCCATCCTGGCGGTGAACAGCTCCACACTGCCGGGCCAGGGGTCGATACCCACGTACCGCACCGGTTCGCCGGACAGCCGCTGCACCAGCCCCTCGGCAATCCGGACGTCCAGCGACCCGTCACCGCAGCCCACCGACAGCACCGAGATCGGTCCGTCCCCCATCCTGGCCAGCCTGCTCGTGAAGTGCTCGGCGATCAGACCGCGCTGGTTGGACAGTCGCTCGAAAGCGGCGTGGTCTCGGGCATAGGAGTCGGGCGCGAGACCGGGCAGGGGCCCGGTGCCACGCCGCAGGGCGCGCAACGCGTCGAGAAACCCGGCTGCAGTGTCGCTCGACGGAACCGGAGCTATGTTGGACATCAGTATCGAGTGAACCACGACACCATCCACGAGGGTGTTGCTGTTGGGTTCCCGAGAGGAGTGCCATGAGCAACGGAGACACAGCCGAGCGCAGTCTCGAGCATTGGAGCGAGGCAGGCCGAACGGGCATGGAGGCCTTCTACGCCCTGGCCACGGAGGATTACCACCAACTGGCACTGGCAGCCGACTGGCCCGCCCTGCTCGCCGAACACGCGCACGACGGCTGGTCGCTGCTCGACGTGGCCTGCGGCAGCGGCAAGTTCCCCACCGCACTGCGCCGCTACACCGATCTGTCGGCGGTGCCCGAGCTGGCCTACGACCTGCTGGACCCGTCTGCGTTCTCGGTGGCCGAGGCGCGCGGCGCGCTCGGTGCGCCGTTCGTGCCTCGAGAAGACTTGGTGATGACCCTGCAAGACCTGCCCGCCGATCGGACCGGATACGACATCGTGTGGGCCACGCACGCGCTGTATGCCCTTCCGCCTGCCGAGTTGGACGCCGCGGCAGAACGATTCGTGGCTGCGTTGGCCCCCGGTGGCCTCGGTTTGGTTGCACAGGCCACCGAAGCGTCCCACTACATCGCGTTCTACGACGCCTTCCGCGCCGGCGTCCGTGAAGCAACGCCGTACACGACGGCCGAGCAGGTCCGCGACGCGCTGATCCGAGCGGGCGCGGACGTGCGCGACCAGCGCGTCACCTACACCACCTCGACATCCGATCGCCTTGTCGCCGAGGGCTTTCTGCAGCGCTGCGCCTTCGACGACTCCGTGTCGCTCGAGGAGATGGAGGCGGCACCGGTGCTGGGCGACTACCTCGCGTCCTGCCGCGACGCGTCGGGTTCCTACACCTTCTCCCACGAGGCAGCTCTGCTGTGGATCTGACGAACGAACGACTTCCCGAGCAGAACCGCGATGGCGGAATCGACCAGGACTGGGCCGGAAACGATCAGGACTGGTGGGATTGGTACGTCACGCTGGCTGCCAACGATCAGGCACCCACCGAGTTGGTCGACGGGCCGGGCCTGCCCGACATCGAGGCGGCTTCCGACGAGCAGATCGAGCGTGAGCTTGCCGAGCCGTACGCCCTCGACCCGGCCGCAGTCGAGTCCTTCGCTCGGGAAGCCTTCGTGCGGCTGCCCGCGGTGTTGTCTCCCGCAGTGGTACGACGCCTCGCCGAACGCCTCGAGGAGCTACTGCGCGCCGAGCACGGCGACAACGTTTCCGGCCGGTTCACCGCGTTGGAGCAGATGTGGTTGCACGACGACCTGATGCGCGCCGTGGCATTGTCGCCTCGGATCGGCGGCCTGGCCGCGGCATTGCTCGACGAACCGGCCGTTCGGCTCTATCACGACAACGCGCTGTCGAAGGAGCCCGGTTGCGGACGCACACCGTGGCACCACGACGCCGAGCATTTCCCGCTCCAAACCACGCAGGCGGTCACTGCGTGGATGCCGATGTCGGCGATCCCCGGCCGAATGGGTCCGCTGTCGTTCGCCCGCGGCCGAGAGGTGCTGAACGAGGTTGCCGACCTGGAGTTCGACAAGGTCGGCACCTCGTACGACGAGGCCGTCGCTCATCGCTTCGTCGAGCGCGGCGTTGCGGTGGAATCCGAGCCGTTCTCGGTAGGAGACGTGTCGTTCCATTCCGCGCTGTGCTTCCACACTGCCGGGCCGAATCGGACGACGCAGCCGCGCCGAGCGCTGGCCACCACCTACTTCGCCGACGGGGCTCGTGTTGTGGAGTCGCCGACGCTGATCAGCGGCACCTGGCGCGAATTCTTACCCGGCGTCGAGCCCGGCGGCCTCGCGGCCTCGGAGCTGAACCCGGTGGTGGGCCGCCGAGACTGAACCGGTCACGGGCAGATGAACCCATCGTCCACCATCAGACACCGCTTGGGGTTGGTGGGGATTCTGCCCTCGAACGCTTCGCCGATACTGAGTGCACCGTCACCGTTGCTGTCGAGCCCCGGAGACAGGGACGCTGGCAACAGCGGTGCATCGAGCACTTCACCGAGGGTGACCGCACCGTCGTTGTTCGGATCGAAGGCAGGAGCGGCCGACGCTACCCCCGGCACGACGAACAGCCCTGCAACCGTCAATGCCGCGATCGTTGCCACTTTCAGCGGAAGTCGTCCAACCGTCATCGGCTCTCTCCTGTTCGAGGGGAAATACCGGACAATAGTGGCACGGCGGCCGGGTGGTGTCCTAGAGAACCGACGACCCATTCGAGTGAACATACGTACACTGGAAACGGTGGGGACGAAAACTCAGCGCACACAGGAGTTGGGCGAACTCGGCGAGCTCGCCTTACGAGAATTGGCGTCGGCCGCGGGTGGTGTTCGCGCAGTTCACTCAGCAATCGCGCGACGCACATTCGCTGCCGTGAAACTCGGCGTCGGACCCGCCGTCCTGCCGACACAGCTGATGCACGACGCTATCGCCGCCGGCACCTACGCGAGCATCGCGGCCGCCTGCACCGGCGCAGCCAAGGCCGTCGGTGCGCTGACCGGAGGCGACGCCGCGATCGAGGACGATCTCCGGCCGTCGCCGTCGCACACTGCCCTCGGGGCACAGACCATCGCGGTCCTACACGGTCTCATCGGCGACGACATGGAAAAGACCGCCCGAGTGCTCGCCTACCCGATGTCGATTCGCGTCGACGGTCGCCCGGTACTTCCGAAGTACCGCGCCCTCGCCGCGGCGTTCCCCGACGCGGGAGCGCACCTCGTGTTGTTCCTGCACGGGCTCGTCGAGACAGAATCGGCATGGCGACTCGGCGGGCGACCCACCTACGGGGAACGGCTGGACTCCGAAGCCGACACCACCTCGATCTGCCTGCGCTACAACACCGGACGTCGAATCGGGACGAACGGTGCCGACCTGTCGGACCTACTGGAACAGCTCGTGACGGCATGGCCCGTCAGGGTTCACCGGATCACGTTGGTCGGGCACTCCATGGGCGGCTTGGTCTCACGCAGCGCCGCTCATCACGCCGCCGAGAGCGGCCGCCGGTGGGTGGACCTGTTGACGGACGTATTCACACTCGGGACACCGCATCTGGGTGCACCGCTCGCGCACGGCGTCCATGTCGCTGTGGCGGCGCTGGCACTCGCGCCCGAAACCCGGCCGTTCGCACACCTGTTGGCGCGCCGAAGCGCCGGAATCCGCGACCTGGTCCACGGATCGATCACCGAAACAGAGGGACATGCCAGCTACGCCGACGGATTCGATGTCGGAACGGCCGCGGACATCACGGTTCCGGAGGGGGTTCGGCATCATCACGCCTCCGCCGTCATCACCGGAAACCCTCGACATCCGGTCGGGATCTTCGTGGGCGACGGCCTGGTCCGCACCGACAGCGCCGGTGGTCGAAACAAGCTCCGCGACATAGGACTTCGTCCGGACGACGGTTTGGCGATCAACAGCGCACATCACTTCACCTTGCTCAACGACGAAAGGGTGTACGGCTGGATGCGACGCGCATTGGTCGGTGACGACACAACTGATGGCTCGGATCTCGGCTTCGTCATCGAATCGGCCCCTCGGCTCTGAATTCCGGCCTCCGGTCGGCGTCGGATGTCCGAAGCCTCCTGAGAAGTCCACTTTCCTGGCGGATAGAGCGTTGACGAACGCAATTCACTGAGAGTAGTCTCACCGAATGAGAGAAACGTCTTCCAAAGAGGGGTCCGCACATGCACGCATGCGGCGGGATACTCACGCCCGCCTCATTCAAGCGGGTGGTCGCGCATTGGCTCAGGGAGGCTTGGACGGTGTCAAGACAGCCTCCGTCGCACGAGACGCGGGTGTCGCCAACGGAACTTTCTACCTTCATTTCGACGACAGAGACGCTCTGGTAGCAGCCGTCGTCGGCCAGGCAGTGGAAGAGCTTGCGCGAGCGCTATGGGAAGTCAGACAGGATGATTCGTCGTTGTCGGCCACAGATCGTCGAGCCGTCGACGCCATCGTGTCGTGTGCCGAGCAGAACCGCGATCTGTTCGTCGGCGCGATGCGCGCATCCTCGCTACTCGCGGGTGCCGACCCGTTCGACGCCCTGCTGGAACAGCGACGACTCGAACTCGTCGCCGCTCGAACATCGACCACGAGCACGGTCGATCCTGACCAACGGGCCACCGTTCGGGCAGAGTTCGCGATGCTCACCGGCACCCTTTCGTGGTGGCTGACGGAAGACACCGGAGTCAGTCGCGACTCTCTGATCGACACGCTGGTCGCGATCATCGGTGCCGTCGGTGGCGCGTGACGTGAAACCGCACATTCACAGCGAGGGAAGGAACCCGGAAGTAGCTATGTACGAACACCCCACTTTTCCTCGAACCGAACCTGCTGACGCGGACCCAGCCACTCGCCGTGAGCGATACCGTTCATCGTCGTCGAATTCGGTTCCGACTTACGACGTGGATCTGTACTCGGCGCATGCCATCGCCGATCCCTATACCCACTACCGCGCACTGCGGGAACTCGGGCCGGTCGTGTGGCTTTCGAAACATGACATGTACGCCGTCTCCAGGTATTCCGAGGTTCATGACGTCCTGGCCGACGATTCGACGTTCCGGTCCGGAGATGCGATCGCACTCAACAAGTTGGCGCGCTTCTTCGGAAGCAAGACCGCTCTCGTCAGCGACGCCGATGTGCACGCTGCTCGCCGAAAGCTCGTAACCAGCCGACTGACTCCGAAGGCTTTGCGGCCCTTGCGGGCCGAAGTCGCCGAGCTGGCACAGGGGCTTGTGCAGACCGCCGTGTCCCGTGGCGATATCGACGGCGTGGCGGACCTGGCTCTCGCCCTGCCGCTGACGGTCGTTCCCAACTTGATCGGGTGGCCCGAGTACGGGCGCGCGAAGCTGTTGGACTGGGGCATTGCAGGATTCGACTTCGCCGGACCCACGAACCGCCTCTTTTTCAAGTCGCTGCCCCGTGTCATCGCTATGCGCATGTTCGTCGGAAAAGTCGTTCGCCGTCGGGATTTCGCACCCGATAGTGCCGGAGAGGAACTCCTGGCAGCGGTAGACGACGGCACTCTTTCCAAGTCCGAGTGCGCGTCCCTGCTGATCGACCTGTTGGCACCGTCGATCGACACGACAGCGAGCATCATTGCCGCCGCACTGCAGTTGTTCGCCGACAATCCTGATCAGTGGAACGCACTGCGCAACGACCGATCGCTCATGCCCAAGGCAATCAACGAGGTCGTCCGCCTCGCGTCTCCCCTGAGAGCGTTCCAGCGTCGCGTGAACAACGACACGGTCGTCGCGGGCACGAACCTGGCCGCCGGCTCACGACTTCTCATGCTCTTCGCCTCTGCCAACCGCGACGACCGAGTCTGGGACGACGCCGACGCATTCGACATCTCGAGGGATCTGGTAGGTCACGTGGGCTTCGGCTACGGCGTACATTCCTGCGCCGGACAAGGTCTCGGCCGGTTGGAGACCAGTTCGATCCTCGAGGCGTTGCTCGACCACGTCGAGTCCATCGAACGTCGCGGACCTGGCAAGAGAGCGTCCAACAACGTCATCTACCGCTGGGAGGAACTCCCGCTTCGACTGGTGCCGCTGAGCGGTGAGAAGTGAGAGCCCACGCGCCCGGATACCGCATCGATCGCTGGATTACTATATTTGGAGGTGAGTCATGCTGTTTGCGATCCAATTGCTTGTGACCATCAGCATTCTCGCGTACGCCGCCGTAGCCGCAGCGGCCGACCTCAACAGCACCCACGCCACCAACCCCCTGTGGGGCGGCCATGCCCGATTCCATGTGGTGTGGCAGGTATTCACTCACATCGGGGTGGGAGTTGTTGCGCTGGTGCTGGTCTGGGTACCGCTCGGATCCATCGAACTACGCCTCGTGACGGCCATGTCCCTCACATTCGTCGTCCTCTTGGGATTCTTCGTCTCCGCCCTCGCGATGCCGCTCTACGACGGCCGACTCGCGGATCCGAACGGCTACCCGCAGTTGGCGATACCGATCGGTCGACGTAGGTACGGCCTCGACTTGAACGTCCTGCTGTTCGGCACCGCGATGGTTGTTCTCGCAACGGCAGCTCTGCTCACCGTGACCAACGGAGGTTTCCCATCATGAAGCTCGCTACCGGTCGCATCGGCGACCGCGATACTGTGCTGTCCCAGAACACCGACGGCCATCTCGTCGATGTCGGGTTCGTTGCGAGACAACGAACTTTGACCATGCGCGAGCTCATCGAGTTGGACCCGACCAGCCGAGGGCATCTCCTGGATCGAGTACGCCACGCCACACACGAGGCAGTGGTGAGCATCGACGAGATCACCTGGCGACCACCGATACTCACTCCATCGAAGATCGTCGGTGTGGCCCTGAACAACGACGTGTTCAACTATCTCGCGTCGCGGAAGATGAACGCCCCGATGTACTTTCTGAGCCCGTCGACGGCCATGACCGGGCACCGCGGCGCCATTCGCATCGATCCTGCATGGGGACTGGTACATCCTGAGCCCGAACTCGCAGCAGTGATCGGTACCGAGATGAAGAACGTGGCACCCGAGAAAGTGCTGGACGCGATATTCGGGTACACCATCATCAACGATGTCACGTCTCCTGGTTTGAAAGCGGACGACAGCGTCGAACTCGTCATGCCCGAGGGCTTCGATGTGAACGAACCGTGGCGCACCATGCGTGGCCCCCAGGACACGTCGCTCTACCTCACGTATCACGCTCGCTCGAAAGGTACCGATACATTCGCGCCCATCGGACCATGGATCACCTTGGCGCACTCGGTACCCGACCCCAATGCGCTCGGTGTTCGGGGATACCTCGACGACGAACTGGTACTGGAGGATTCGACCGCTAACTTGACCTTCTCCATCGAGACAGTATTGGCGCACCTGTCCCAATCCATGACACTCCTGCCCGGAGACATCGTGCACTTCGGCACGGCAGCTCGGCCCAGCCGACCGGATCGGTTCCCGACCATCAGATCGATCGATCTGTCACAGTTCGGCGGAACCGTGTCGATCGAAATCGATACTCTCGGTCGTCTGGACAACTCGATCTGCAGATCGAGCAATCCCTGAGTGCCACCCCGCGGTACTACTCCTTTCGAGGCGCGAATCAGTATGTAACTCAGTGGAATCGGTCGGGCGCGCACCCTCGGGGTGATGGCCGGTGCCGTCGAGTCCGCTCCCCGAACACGCTCGAACAGAAAGTTGAAGGCAATGCCCATCGCTCTGGAGCATCGTTCCGCCATTCACGACTTGGTCGCCGAATTCGCTTGGCGCGTAGACCACAACGACGGCGTGGGGGTCGAGAACCTCTTCACCGAACACGGCGTATACGACATCGCCGGCTGGGTGATCAGCGGGCGAGAGGACATCAAGCACTTCTACGACGACCGTCGGGCTCGCGGCTCACGAACGTCGCGACATCTGTTCACCGGACTTCGATTGACAGCCAACGACGATGCCATCACGGGAATCAGCGTACTGACCTTGCACGCCGAGCAGGGTGCGCCTCCCCTTCGACTCGATCCGGTGCTCGTGGCCGACTACTCCGACACCTACGTCAGAGATGAAGACGGCCGCTGGCTGTTCGACAACAGGGCGGTGACGCCCTTGTTTCTCAGGGACGTTCCGAATCCGTAGCCGAGAAAGCGTTGCGACGTCAACGTGGTTCGCGAGTGACATCCGGATCGTGGGCCGTCCAGGGCCTTTCCAACGGACCAACCAGTGAGGCCTCCTGGTCGAGGACGCGTAGTTCGTCCGACTACTCCGAGCAGAGCGAGGTCTCGCATGCGGCTGAGCGAAGGCCTATTCGTCGTTGCCGAAGAACCACCAGGTGAGGCTGATCGCTATGACGGCTGCGAGCAGGAACAGGACAGCGCTGGTCCAGTGCGGGTTCCCGGTGTCGATGTAACGCAGGTGCACGGCTGCGTCCTCCACATCTGTGGGTAGGCCTGCTGGCCCCTCGTCGTCGGCTTCGTCCAGTTTGTCACCACGCCCGTGAAATCTCGGGGTTTCATGTTCTGCGGGGGTCGGTTGGCAAGATCTACGGCCGGCCTGGTCGATCATCTACGTAGTCGGCGATTTCCGGTGCCAGGGCGGCATCCCGCGAAGCCGCAGAACAGGCGGGTGCGCGTGATGCTGTCCGGACGCGGTTCGGCATGCGGGTGTCGGATCACTCCGACCGGCGACGTGCCCCGAGAACCGCACTCGCAGCGCGCGCCATCGATCGGCGATCTCGAGCAGCCTGTCCTGGGACTGTGGGCGCGACAACTCCACGATCGACTCACACAGCCACGGCTCGAAATACCGCAGCGCCTCGTCCGCACGCACCGATCCCGACTCGTCGGTGAGCACCTGCAACTGGTTTTCACGCAGCAGGTTCAGCAATTCGTTCTGGTCGATCGGCTCCGGCCCACCCGGTACCGACCGATCGGGATCGATATCGCTCCACCGCTGCAACTCCAGTTCGCAACGACGTGCGTTCGTCTCGATCACCGCAGCGACAGCGTCGGAACTCACACCGTCGGGCAATGCCGCAATCACTTGCGCCACAGCCGCTTCGAAGCGAGCCCACCCCTGACGATCACCGGTTCGGTGCCACCACGTCATCGCGGCAGCGTGGTCCCACACCCGCACCAACTCCTGCTCCCGTTTGGGTAGAGACCGCATTGCCTCGCCGATCGCGAACCACCGATGCTGGCAATACCTGCGCGCTACATCTGCGGCATGCCGATCATCGGCGCTGCCGGTAATCTGCGCAGTACGCGCCAGCTTCTGATGATGCAGCAACGCTTTTCGTGCTCGGGCCACCACCGCCGCGGTCTGCACTCGCGCAGTTCTACGCCTCCCGGGCAACCACGACTCCCAGAACTTCATCACATTCATCGCGTATCGCACCTTTTCCGCTTCACGGCGACCGCACCCACGACACAGAGACCGATCTCCCATCCAGTCATCGTTTTCGTGGGGCGTCATCGGTATCCCCCTCGGCGAGATCTGCATCGTCGAGATCTGCATCGTCGACGAAGACGAGCACACCGGTCTCGAGCGCGACCGCCCATCGCCGCGGTTGCGCCCAGTCTCGACCGAGATCGTTCGAGGCCGACAACACATCGATGAAATCCTCGACGATGGTCCCGGCGCAGACCCCGCTCTCAGGTCGAACTACATCGACGACATCACCGATAGCGCGCGAAACATTTGTGTTATCTCCCGACACAGACATATCGGTATCTAAACACCTCGTCGCAAATTTTGCACGGGCGACGGTCCGAGCCAGCAACTTTTCAGGCATCGATATCGTCACCCGTGTCCGCGGCTGACATCCGCCCACTTACGATACCTCGCACGGGAACGCAATCACGAAACCGGAACGGCTGAACAGCTCGAAGTACATCGAAAGCCGGCTTCGATCCCCTACTTACGGCAAATCATGTCGAGTCCCGCTCCGGATATCACCGTTGACCAGCACCGCCTCATCTACCGGGTCTTCCTACCTGACATGTTCGAGGCACCATCACCCTTCGAACTACGTCGGCAGTCTGGTTAACCTTCAGCAAGCCCGCAGGGGCGGGTGACGTACACCTCCGAATCGGCTCCTCCGTTTCGAATTCCTGACTCCGATCGGCGTCGGATTTCCGAAAGCAAGGAGCCGATCTGACGCGGGGCGCGAACGAAAGAACTCCGACCCCCGGGAGCGGAATCAGGAACCAGGGACCGTCGCCGAACGATCGGTGCTGATCGAGCCGGTGTCAGGTGACACTGCGGCATTTGGGACGATTCGGGCATGACGACGAACCGGCAGACGCCCTCCGACCATGGGGACAACGAGCAGAGTCGACCCAGCCTGGATCAGCGACCCGGACTCGATGAGGTTCCCAGGGGACGGCCGCCGGCGACGGAATTGGCGGCGAACGTCGTTCGCGGCGGTCTGATCGGTCTGGCTGAAACGGTTCCCGGGGTCTCCGGCGGCACGGTCGCCCTGGTCACCGGCATCTACACCAGGGCCATCGCGTCGGCGAAGCATCTGACGGACATCCCCAAGGCCGTGGCGACGAGGTCCGACGTGCGCGCCGAGGTCCGTCAGGTCGATTGGTGGCTGCTCGTCACGGTCGGTGTCGGCATGCTGTTGATGGTGTTCTCGGTGGCGGGAATCATGGCGTCGTTCGTCACGGATCAGCCCGTCCACTCCAAGGCATTGTTCATGGGCATGATCGCGATGTCGGTGGCGATCCCGTTCATGGAGATCACGCGTGGCGCTTTCTGCACCACCCGGTCTCGACTGTCTGCCGTACTTCTGTTCGTCGTTCTCGCTGCCGGAGTCGTTGTTCTCACGTCGTTACCCGGGGTCGAGCCGTCGAGCCCGTCGTTGATTCTGGTGTTCTTCGCCGCGACGATCGCCATATGTGCGCTCGTGCTGCCAGGCGTGTCGGGGTCGTTCTTTCTCCTGGTCATCGGCCTGTACGCGCCGACGCTCACGGCCGTCGACGAGCGGAACCTGACGTACCTGGCCGTCTTCGCGTTGGGCGCTCTGGTGGGGTTGGTCAGCTTCGTTCGAGTGCTCGAGTGGTTGCTGGCGAACTACCACGATCTCGCGATGGTCGCCGCTGCCGGCCTGCTGTTGGGGTCGTTGCGCGCGCTGTGGCCGTGGCAGGGCGAGAACAGAGAGCTGCTGGCCGTCAGCAACGAATGGCCCGCTGCCTTGGGATTGTTCGCCGTCGGAGTTGCGATCGTGGCTGTGGTTGCCATCGCTCAGCGGCGACTGGCAATTACGCGTACGTCCTGACCGAAACGGCAGGCGTAGCCGGCCATCCACGCCCCTCGTCGGAATCCGCACCGCCTGCAGGCGCCGTGAATTCCCACTAGTGCGGCGCGCCTGAAGTAGTTGGGCGGTTTTGTTTGGTTGAATTACTCATGCGCGCCGCACCGTTGTTGATCGCCGATTCCGACCGTGCCCAGCTCGAGAA